>JAJDAM010000208.1 GCA_029261905.1 Deltaproteobacteria bacterium | reverse complement strand
TCCCCACGACGAGATGTCGCCATTGGCGAAGTGTCCGAAGTTCGCCTGGATGTCGATGTGGTTGGCGCTGCCGCGGTTACCGCTGATGCGGTAGCGGCTGTCGCCGCGGATCGCGGCGAAGTGATACAGACAATCGGGGTTGTCGAGGCCCCACGGTGTCGAGTAGTCGATCATCCGTACGAACATCGGATAGTCGGGGTCGCCATGGGTCACGCATTGCGCGTTGCCCGATGCGAGAAACCGCGAGAGGTATCGGAAACCTTCGGCCCGGTCGCGCTCGGAACCCGGGACGTCGTCTGCTAGAACCAACCGACCGGCGTGCTTCAGGCTGTCGCAGAAGTCGTCCCAAGCTTGTCCCGAAACCAGTCGGGCCGTTCGAGCGTCGCGATCTGTGCGGGGGTCCGTCATGAATCTCCACCTGACAGGTTCGGGCAGCGTATCATGGACTCGACACATTCACCGAGGTCGCTGTTGGATCGAATCATTGTCGGAAGCGGGCGCTGTGGTTCGACGTTGTTGTCGAGAATGCTCGCGGAGAACCCGGACGCACTCAGTGTGTTCGAGTATTTCAACGGCCTCGACATCGCCACCCGGTTCTCCGTCGGCCCGGTGACGGGCGATGCGTTTGCTGCGCTGATTTCGGCCGAGCAGCCGTTCGTCACTGCCGTGTTGCGCCGCGGATACGAGGTGGCCGAGATCACCTATCCGTACGGTCGCTCGGCCCGCTACCTGCCCGGAGCACCGCTTCCGTGGATCCTGCTGTCGATGCTGCCACGGTTGACCGATTCGCCGGACGAACTGTTCGATGAAGTGATGACTTTCGCGCGCTCTCGCGAATCGGCTTCGATGATCGAGCACCACCGCGCACTGTTCGATTGGTTGGTCGCGCGATTCGATCGGCGATTTTGGATCGAGCGCTCCGGGTCGTCGATCGACTACCTGGCCGACCTCGATCAGCAGTTTCCAAAAGCGCGATTTCTCCACATCCATCGTGACGGACGCGAGGCGGCATTGTCGATGCGTGAACATCACGCCTATCGACTGCCGATTTCGTTGATGTACGGCGCACCCACCGATGCGGGGGTGCCGCTGGCGGAACTCGGTCCGCTGGATCTCCACGCGGAACCGACCGATCGGGATCCGATTTCGCAGGTCCTCACGTCACGGCCATCGGCTCACTACTTCGGGCAGTACTGGAACGACCAGATCTTGCGCGGTGATGCGGCGCGTGCCGCGATCGCGCCCGAGCGGTATCGGGAAGTGCGATTCGAGGATCTGATTGCGGATCCCCAATCGGAACTGGCGGCGATCGCCGCGTTCTTCGAGATCGATGCGTCGCGCGGTGGATGGATCGAGCGCGCGGCCGCGCTGGTGGGGGGCGTCCCGGCAACACGCTTCCCGGATCTTCCAGCGGAGGAAGCCAGCATGCTGTCCGAAGTGGTTCGCCCGGGTCTCGAGCGGCAGGGTCGGGCCAGCAAGCTGGGCGCGAATGACAACATCTGAGTCATGCGGCCCCAGCACCTCGCTGGGTTGTCTTGAACTGCCCCAGGGCACCCGCTGCGAAGTGAAATGATCTGCTCGATGTGTGTCGAATACCGGCGATTGCCCGGCCCGCATGCCTGTCATCCGGCGGTGAAGTCCGGCGAGTTCTCGGCATCAGGGTTGCAAAGCCCGTTGTAGCAATCTGGTGCGGGAGGATTCAGGATGGCCAACCGACAGCGACAGGAGGAACGCGCGTGACCGAGACGAGGACCGGGACCAATCGATCGGCCGGGATCTCCTACCAGCAGTTGCTCGACGAAGACAGTCATCCCGTTCGGGACATCCTGCGGGTCGAATCGCCGATGCCTCCCGGCCCGACGCGCGTACCGGTCGAGCGCTATTTTTCGCAGGAGTTTCACGATCTCGAAGTCGAGAAGGTCTGGAAGCGGGTCTGGCAGATGGCGTGCCACGAAGACGACATCCCGGATGTCGGCGACTACCTCGTCTATGACATCGCCGAGTTGTCATTTCTCATCGCTCGGACGGGCGACGACACCTTCAAGGCCTACTACAACGCCTGCTTGCATCGGGGGCGATTGTTGCGCGATGAACGCGGCAAGTGGGCGCGCGAGTTGCGCTGCCCGTTCCACGGCTGGAGCTGGAACCTGGACGGCTCGTTGAAAGAGATCCCCTGCGAGTGGGATTTCCCGGCCGTCGACCCGTGTGAGTACAAATTGCCCGAGGTGAAAGTAGGGCGCTGGGGCGGCTTCATTTTCATCAATCCCGACGACGACGCCGAGCCGCTCGCCGATTACCTCGGCGATTTGTCCGAGCAGTTCACGCTGCTGCCGTTCGAAGAGCGCTACAAGGTCGCGCACGTCGCGAAGGTCTTGCGCTGCAATTGGAAGGTCGCGCAGGAAGCCTTCTCGGAGGCCTATCACGTCGTCGCGACCCACCCGACGATCTTGGGAGGGATCGGGGATGCGAACTCGAAGTATGACGTCTTCGGTAACTACAGCCGGGCGTTGTCTCCCAACGGAACCCCGAGCCCACACATCGCGGGTGTTCCCGCCCGCGAGGATCTCCCGGACGGCAAGCTCTACACGAAGCTACGGCATCCATTGAGCGGTGCGGTTTACGAGCGGGAGGCCGAAGGCCGGGTTCTGGTCACGGCGGCCGATGGACGGACCGGGTTGTTCACGGACGCCGGTACGCGCATCGAAGGTGACCTCGGCCAGGTCGATCCGAACATGTGCGATTGGATCGGCGGTCGGCAGCTTGCCGGGGCCGAGACGGTTTCTGCTCCCCGGTCCAATGGCGCCGGCAATTCAGCGAAGAATGTGCGCGCGGCGATGGCCGCTCCCGGGCGAGAGGCTTTGCGAGATGTGTTGGGCGACCGGGTCGACGAGATCAGCGACGCCGAACTCATCGATTCGATCTATCTGACGGTCTTTCCCAACTTTCATCCGTGGGGCTCGTTCAATCCGATCGTGTACCGGTTTCGCCCGCATGGAAGCAATCCAGACGAGTGTATCCACGAGTGCATGTATTTCGTCCCGGTACCGCCCGGCGAAAAACGTCCACCCGCGGCGCCGATCCACTGGCTCGGACCGGATGACGACTGGGTGGAGGCCCCCGAACTCGGAATGCTCGCGAAAGTCTTCAATCAGGACGTGTACAACCTGCCACGCGTGCAGCGCGGCATGAAGACGATGAAATCGAAACACATCATCTTCGCCGACTACGGTGAAACCAAACCGCGGCACTTCCACCAGCTGCTCGACAAGTGGATCGCGAAGGACTGACGTCGACGACTCGCGTGCCGCGTCAGCGGGCGTTGCGGCTCGTGACACGCCTTCGGCGAATCGTGCGCCGCGCTACAACGAACAATAGGGCCACCGCCGCTGTCAACCCGATGTGAAACGGGTCCGTCAACAGGTGGAGGAGGCCGAAGTCGCCGCCGGAGAAGTGGTCGGTATGGGCGGCGGCGGTGCCGGGAATCAGGAGCACCGCAATCGTGGCTGTCAGCTTGTTCATTTTTTCTCTCTCCGGGTATTCGTCGCGGGTATCGAGCCCGTCGAACGTGCACACGCCAGATTCTACCGTCTTCGCTCCACTTCGCTTCCTATCGAAACCCGGGGATCCGACGACGGCGCGTCGAATCGTCAGACCTCCGCGCCGTAGGGCGGTGCCGGGTCGTATTCGATGCCGCGTTGGACGGCGCGCGCGATTTTAGGTGAATACAGCTGTCCGACGAGCCACAGCGCCATGTCGATCCCGGCGGAAACGCCCGCAGACGTCACGAGGTTGCCGTCTCGTACGTAGCGGACACGCGCGAGGACCTCTGCGTCGCCCCGTGCGCGCAGCGTTTCGATGAAGGCGTGATGTGTCGTGATGCGCTTGCCTCGCGCGATACCGGCTTCGTGGAGCAGCAGGGACCCGGTACAGACGCTCGTCACCCAATCGCAGCCGTCGGCGACTTTGCGCAACCATTCGATCAGGATCGGGTTGTCGACTTCGCGCCGTGTGCCCTGTCCGCCGGGTACCAGCACGATGTCGAGGCTGGGAGCGTCTTCGAACGAGTGATCCGGTACGACGCGCAGCCCTTTCGCGCATCGGACGATTTCGCCGCTTTGCGAAATCGTCACCACGCGAAGCGCCGCATCGGCTTCGCGCGTGGAAGTGAAGACTTCCCAGGGGCCCGCGAAATCGAGTTCTTCCACGTCGTCGAACAGCAGGATTCCGATGGTGCGACTCATCACGTGCTCCCGCCATTAGTGCGACTGGGGGTGCGACCGGCGCGTCGGTAGTTGCGAACGTAACTCGGAACTTCGATTCCCGGTGCGAGGCGCGGGTCGTCGATCGGCGCTGCAAAGTGGATCGGTGTCGGGATCACGCCAGCCCAGCAACCGATCTCGTAGTCCTCTTCGTCATCTACCGGGGGACCAGATCGGACCTTCGCGGAACCCTCGTCGATTTCCAGCGCCAGCACCATCGTGCGTTTCGTTTCCGCAGCGTTGGGGCCCCGCACATCGTCCCAGCGTCCGGGCACCATGTGTTCGATGATGGCGTGCAGCCCGGCCAGCCACTCCTCGTCGTCGGTGACTTCGCGCATGGGCCCGTACAGCACCACCGATCGGTAGTTCATCGAGTGGTGGAACGCCGAGCGCGCCAACACCAGGCCATCGATGTGCGTCACGGAAAGGCACGCCGGTTCGCCGTTGCAAAGCGCGCGCAGCGCGCGGTTGGCGGCGGCGCCGTGCACGTACAGCGTCGAACCGATCCGGCCGTAAGCGGTCGGGATGATGTGAGGGGAGCCGTTCGCGATGAACGCGAGATGGCAGGCCAGGCCTGCGTCGAGGATCCCGTGGATGTCGTCGAGTTCGTAGCTCCCGCGGTCTTTGCCGCGCTTGAGTGTCGTCCTGGGGGTGGGTTCGAGTTGCGACATGTCTGACTCCATGCGTTACGCCATTGCTGACGCCGCCGGTTTGCTGTGCCGAACGAGATTTCCCGAAAAGAGATCTTGCTTCGTGTGGACTTATTGTTACAGTACAAACATATGACTGTATCAGTACATAATGACATCCGGAAGTATATCCAGGGATCG
>JAJDAM010000207.1 GCA_029261905.1 Deltaproteobacteria bacterium | reverse complement strand
TCTCGATGAGGCCGAGGCCACACAACTGGGTGTGGAGTCCTGCGCGCTCGACGATCTCCTTCGGCGTTCGGACATCGTGAGCCTCCACGCGCCTTCTCTTCCCGAGACCCGCCACATGATCGACCGGCGCGCGTTATCGCTGCTTCGGGACGGCGGCGTGATCGTCAACACCGCTCGAGGCGCACTCGTGGACCAAGAGGCCCTCACCGAGGAATTGCTCTCTGGGCGGATCGATGCAGTTCTCGACACCACCGAGCCAGAGGTGCTGCCCGCAGAGTCGCCGCTCTACGATCTGGACAACGTGTTCCTGACTCCGCACATCGCCGGCAGCCAAGGGTCGGAGACCACCCGCATGTTCGCCTCGGCGCTCGACGAACTCGAACGCTTCGTCGGCGGAGAGTCGCTTCGTCACGAGATCCGACTCGAACAACTGGACCACATCGCGTGACAAAGCCCCTGGAGGCACGATCGACGTGAGCGAGCGCTATCCCCGAGTCGCATCACTGCGAACACCGACAGCGTTGCGCAAGCGCCTGGCCGCGCTCGATGTCTCGCTGCCCTGTGACGACGCCGTCATGGCTGCGCCGGACTCGCCGCTTGCAGCCACGCTCGATCTGGGGGACGGGCCCGGCGGTCGGCTCGAAGCGCCGAATCGCTTCGTCATCCAACCGATGGAGGGCTGGGACGGAACGGCGGAAGGACGTCCCAGTGAGCTGACGCTGCGGCGTTGGCGCAACTTCGGGCGCTCGGGCGCCGGGTGGATCTGGGGTGGTGAGGCGGTCGCAATCCGGCACGAGGGGCGTGCGAATCCGAATCAGCTCGTCATCAGCGATGCCACGGTCGAGTCGCTCTCCGAGCTGCGCGAGGCGTCGATCGCTGCGGCGCGTGAGGCGGGGCAGGCGGAGCCCGTTGTGGGTCTCCAGCTCACGCACAGTGGGCGCTGGTCGCGGCCCGAAGGGCTGACCCGTCCGCGTGTCGCCTACCGGCATCCTCTGCTCGACCGCCGCGCCCAGGTCGACGAAGACGCCTGCGTGCTCTCGGATCGAGAGCTGGAGGATCTGGTCGACGACTACGCGCGCGCCGCGCTGCTCACCTACCAGGCGGGCTACGCGTTCGCCGACATCAAACACTGCCACGGCTACCTGCTCCACGAGTTCCTTTCTGCAAGGAATCGCACTGGCCGATTCGGGGGAGAGAAACTCGAAGCGCGCGAGTCCTTGAGCCGCGCGATCCTCGAGGCAGTTCGCGCAGCGGCGCCGGAACTGCGTCTGGGAGTCCGGCTCTCGGTCTTCGACCATCTTCCCCACATCGCCGGCGAAGACGGGCGCGGTGTGCCTGAAGCGTACCGCGGATCATACGCGTACGGCTTCGGGCTCGACCCCGACCACCCCGAGCGGATCGACTTGACCGAGCCGATCGACTTCGCGCGCTTCCTCGAGAGCATGGGAGTGGGCTGGGTGAACGTGACCGCTGCCAGTCCCTACTATGCCCCCCACCTGCAGCGGCCGGCTCTGTTTCCCCCTAGCGACGCCTATGCACCGCCCGAAGATCCGTTGGCCGGGGTGGCCCGCCTGCTCGGCGCTGCGCGCGATCTCAAGCAGGCCGTGCCGGGGCTGACGGTCGTCTCGAGCGGCTGGAGTTACCTGCAGGAGTTCGTGCCGCACGTTGCACAAGCGTGTGTACGCGAAGGTTGGTTCGACGCAGTCGGGCTGGGGAGGATGGCGCTCAGCTATCCCACGCTGCCCACAGATGTCCTGTCGGGACGCGCGCTCTCGCGCAAGTTGATCTGCCGCACGTTCAGCGATTGCACGACTGCGCCACGCAACGGCCTCGTCTCGGGCTGCTACCCGCTGGATCCCTTCTATCGTGACCGCCCGGAGCGCAACGAATTGGAGTCGATCAAGCGAGGCGCATCGTGAGCGGTGATCTCGCGAGCACGTTCGCCAGGCTCGCGCCGCGACGCGTGCATGGCATTGCCGCGGTCCTGCTGCCCTACACGAATCAGGGTACTGTCGACTGGGCGGGGTTCGAGCGCCAAGTCCTCCGGACCCGGCAGGCCGGCCTCGGGTGCGCGGTGAACATGGACACTGGGTTCGGGGATCTTCTCTCCTCTGGCGAGCGTCGGGCTGTTCTCGCGGCGACGCGGCGAACCCTCGGCGACGGTGTCCGCTTCTACGCGGGCGCATTCACAGCCGACGGCAGCGATCCGCTCTCGGGGTATGCAAAATCCGTGGCCGACATCGATGCACACGGCGCCATGCCGGTAATCGTGCAGTGTCGGGCGATGCACGAGATGAGCGTTTCCGAAAAGGTCGCCTTGTACGAGCGTGTCGCCAATTGCGCCGCGGCGGGAGCACTCGCCTTCGAGCTGTCCCCCCGATTCGCGCCGCACGGAGAAATCTGGGACGAGCAGACGTTCAGTCGATTGCTCGAGATCGACGCTCTGCACGGCGCCAAGCACTCTTCGCTCGAGCGCGGCCTCGAGTTCGCGCGATTGGCCGAGCGGGATCGCGTCCGCCCGGACTTCCGGGTCTACACCGGGAACGACCTCGCCATCGACATGGTCGCGTACGGGAGTGACTACCTCCTCGGACTTGCGACCTTCGCGCCGGACCGGTTCGCAGAGCGGGACAGGCTGCTCGAAGCCGGTGACACGGGCTTTCTCACATTGAACGACTCGCTCCAGCATCTTGGCAACGTCGGATTCCGTGCGCCAATCCCCGCGTACAAGCATGCCGCCGCGCAGTTCCTCAACCTCTCCGGACGGCTCGACGGAGATG
>JAJDAM010000206.1 GCA_029261905.1 Deltaproteobacteria bacterium | reverse complement strand
CCGTCGAAGCGATGCGTTCCGGGGCATTCGACTTCGTGCAGAAGCCGTTCGATCTCGATCAGCTCGAGTTGCGTGTCGCTCGAGGTGTCGACCACCGCCGCCTGCTGTCCGAGGTCACCGAACTTCGGGCGGAGCGCGCGGCGCGCAACGCCGCGAGTGAAATCGTTGGCAGCAGCGAATCGCTGCGCAGCGCGTTGGACCTCGCAAAGCGGGTGGCGCCGACCCGATCGACGGTGCTGATTACCGGTGAGACCGGTACTGGCAAAGAGCTGATCGCGAGCTTGATTCATCACGCGTCGCGGCGAGCCGAGGGGCCGTTCGTGAAGGTCAATTGTGCCGCGCTACCGGAAACGCTGTTGGAATCGGAACTCTTCGGGCACGAGCGCGGCGCGTTCACCGGAGCGGACCGGCAGCGGATCGGGCGCTTCGAAGAAGCCAGCGGAGGGACGCTGTTTCTCGATGAGGTCGGCGATACCTCTGCGGCCATCCAGGCAAAGCTGCTGCGCGTCCTGCAGGAACAGCAGTTTCACCGGCTCGGTGGCAGCGCGCTGTTGACTACCGATGCGCGCATCGTTTCCGCTACCAATCAGGATCTCGAGAGTCTGATCAAGGACGGTGGCTTTCGAGAGGATCTGTTCTTCCGCCTGAACGTGATCCGGATTCATCTTCCACCACTGCGCGAAAGGCCCGAAGATCTGATTGCTCTCGCTCATCACTTTCTGTCGGGTTTTGCCGAGGAACTCGGTCGGCCGATGCGCGGATTCACCGAAGCCGCATTGTCACGACTTCGGGCCCATCACTGGCCCGGTAACGTGCGGGAACTTCACAACACTCTCGAGAGAGCTTCGCTGCTGAGCGACGGGCCCAAGATCGAACAGGACGACCTCTCCATCTTGAACAGCGGATTGGGCGGCCCCGTGCGAGGATGGAGGCCACCGTTTCCACCCGAGGGTGTCTCGCTGCGGGATGTGGAACAGGAACTGGTCGTCGAAGCGCTCGAAAGGACCGGATACGTTCAGAAGGATGCTGCCGCATTGTTGCGTGTCAGTCGCCGCAAGCTGAACTATATGATCCAGCGAATGGGGATCACCCATTCGAGCTGGCGGCGGAACCGGCAAGTCGACCGCGATCCGTAAAATCCGGAAGCACCGGGTTCTGGTAGAAAAACCCCTTGATTCCTCCGCGCGAAGCCCGAACCTTGGGCGCCTACGCGGCGTCCGAACATAACTCCGGAACGGCCACTCGCCGCTCAGACACGAGGTAGCAGATGCGCAGCCTAGCCAGACGAACCCTGATCTTCATGGCAGCGACCCTTGTCTTCGCCGCATGCCAAGCGGACGAAGAGAAGCTCGCGGAGCACATGACGCGGGGCGACGAATACCTCGAGGCTGAAGATCCGGCCGCCGCGATCATCGAGTACAAGAACGTGCTGCAGATCGATCCCAATCACGCCGCCGCACATTACGGCTTGTCGAAGGCGTATCTCAGCAATTCACAGATGCGGGAAGGTTTCTGGGAGCTGCGCGAGACCGTCCGGCTCGATGGTCAGAACATCGAAGCGAAGATTCGACTCGGCCAGCTGTTGGTTTTGGCCGGAGATCCCGAAGAGGCGCTGGCCCAGTCGGATTCCGCGATCGAACTCGATCCGAATTCCTACGAGGCCCACATGATTCGCGGCCAGGCGCTCAACGCGCTCAAGCGCCCCGACGAATCGCTCGAGGCGTTCGAGAAGGCTGTCGAGGTTGCGCCGGATGAAGCCGCGCCGGTCTTCATGTTGGCGATCGCGCTGAACGCGCGAGACGACCTGGAGCGCGCAGAGCCGCTGTTCGTGAAATTCGTCGAGATGGATCCGGGATTTCGCTCGTACACGTCGCTGGCGAATTTTCTCGCACAAGATCGAGACAGAGATGACGAGGCCGAAGCCGCGTACCTCGAGGCGGGGAAGCTCGCGACCGAGAGCAAAGACCAGATCCGAGGCCACGCGCACGTCGCGAGTTTCTATTTTCAACGAGAGCGATTCGATGAGGCGAACGACTACCTCGAGGCGGCGATTCCTCAGGTCGACGATCCGCTGCAGTTGATCTACCTGCTGGCTCGCCTGCATCTCTCGCAGGGAAACAAGGAAAAGGCGGATGCGCTCATCGAGCAGGCCACGCAAACCAATCCCGACGATCCGAAGCCGTGGTTGATCCTGTCGGCGTATCGCGGGAGGCAGTTGGACGTCGACGGAGCACTGGCAGCCGCCGAGAAAGCCATCGAGATCGCGCCCGATGATGTCGACGCCAATCTTCGCGTCGCCGAAATCCTGGTCGACGTCGGCTATCGGGACGGAGACACCGCCAAGATGGCACGCGGTCGGGAGATCGTCGAAGGCATCCTCGAGAAGCAGCCGTCGCATCCCAGTGGACTGATGGTCAAAGCGAAGATCGACCTCGCCGAGCAGAAGCCCGACGATGCGATCGCGAGTCTCCGCGCCGCAATCGACGTCGAGCCCGAGCTTTCCCAGGCCCATTACATTCTCGGTACCGCGTTGTCGCTGCAGGGCGAGAAGACCGCGGCGCGCACCGAATTGGCACGAGCACTCGAAATCGACGCCGGTCTG
>JAJDAM010000205.1 GCA_029261905.1 Deltaproteobacteria bacterium | reverse complement strand
ACGACAGGCATGCCCAAGGGCGTCGTACGTGACAACGGCGGACACGCTGTCGCGTTGAAATGGAGCATGGAAAACGTCTACGGAATGCAACCGGGAGACGTGTTCTGGGCAGCCTCCGACATCGGCTGGGTCGTCGGTCACTCCTACATCATCTACGCCCCGCTGTTGCTGGGCTGCACGACGGTCCTGTATGAGGGAAAGCCCGTCGGCACGCCAGATGCCGGCGCGTTCTGGCGTGTCATCGAGCAGCACCGCGTCAACGCATTGTTCACCGCTCCAACGGCATTGCGCGCGATCAAGCGTGAAGATCCGCAGGCGAGACTGCTTGCCGATTATGATCTGAGCAGCCTCAGGACGCTGTTTCTGGCCGGTGAGCGCGCCGATCCCGACACCGTCGAGTGGTGCGAACAGGCGCTCGGGGTTCCGGTCATCGACCATTGGTGGCAGACCGAGACGGGCTGGCCGATAGCGGCAAACTGCATGGGGCTCGGTCCGCATCCGGTCAAGCACGGCTCGCCGACCAAGGCCGTCCCCGGCTACGACGTGCGCGTACTCGACGAGGAGGGTGCGGAACTCGGTCCTGGCGAATCCGGCAACGTCGTGATCAAGCTACCCCTGCCACCGGGCTGCCTGTCAACATTGTGGGAAGACGATGCGGGTTTCGAACAGGCCTACTTGAAACGCTATCCCGGCTACTACCAGACTGCCGATGCCGGTTACATCGATGACGATGGTTACCTGTGGATCATGGGCCGAACCGATGACGTCATCAACGTGGCGGGCCATCGCTTGTCGACGGGTGCGATCGAAGAGGTCCTCGCCGGGCACGCCGACGTCGCCGAGTGCGCGGTGATCGGAGTCAGCGACGACCTCAAAGGCCAATTGCCGGTGGGGTTCCTGGTGCTCAACGCGGGCGTCGATCGGGATCACGCGGTGATCGTCGAGGAAGTGGTCGCGCGCGTTCGAGACAGCATTGGCCCCGTGGCGGCATTCAAGATCGCGGCCGTGGTGGCGCGGTTGCCAAAGACGCGCTCCGGCAAGATCTTGCGTGGCACCATGCGCAAGATTGCGGATTCCGAGAACTATCGGACGCCGCCCACGATCGAAGATCCCGCGGTACTCGAAGAGGTGAGGGGGGCTCTCCGCCCGCTGGGGTATGCGAAGTAGCGGGATGATCCGCGACATTCACGGTGGGGTTCGCTCTTCGGGTCCAGCGTGGCCGCAACCCTACACCTCTAGAAGCGTCCCCCCAAACTCGCAACCCGTCGTCTACAGTTGCGCACCAGTTGCGCGTTTGCGTGAACGTGCCGGAGAGCGTAGTGGACCAAAATACCGGTGACATCGTCGCCATTCTGTACACCGACGTCGTTGGGTACGCGCATGTGAGCGATCCCGAGCGCACCGTTCCGATCGCCTACGACGAACAGACCCGGAACCTCGTCCAGAGCCTGACCCAGCAGCACGGCGGGAACTGGCTGCAGGCACTCGGCGATGCAGCGGTCTGTACGTTCGGTAGCGGAGTCGCCGCGATGCAGTGCGCGATGGAAATTCAACAGCGCATGGCAGAAGAATGTGAGATTCGGCCACGGATCGGCATCCACGCCGGCGATGTCGTGTTTCAACCGACCGATGTAGGCACCAACGAATTCTTCGATGCGGTCAACATCGCGGCGCGCGTTCAGGCGCTGGCCGACCACGGCGGGATCTGTATCACCGGACGCGCCCACGAAGAGCTGCGGTCCAATCAGGCGCTGCTGGATTTCGATGATCTCGGAGAAGTCACGCTCGACGACGTCGATACACCGATACAGGTCCACCGAATCAAGCTACCGGCGAGCCCCGTCGAGCTGTCCGACTTCAGCCCGGTCAGGGAACGACCCGCGGAACGGCGTTCGCTGCTTCCGATGGTCGTGGTCGGTGTTGCCGTATTGCTCGCAGTCGCTGTCGCGTGGCTGCTCACATCGTCGTCACCCGACGAAGGGGAGCTGCTCTCCGATGCGACCCTCGACTCCGGCCAGGACTCGGCTCCGGATGCAGTGCTCGATGCAGCCCTTGATGCAGCCCCCGACTCAGTCCTCGACCCAGCCCTCGAGGACGCTCAGGTTTCCGATTCGAGTCTCGATGGGTCCGCGGTTCCCGAGATTTCGCTCGATGCGCAACAGGCCGCGGCATTCTCGGCTGTGCGGGAAAGGCTGCGGAGCCTGCACGTGAATACGGCTGTAGGGAGCGCAGGGAGAAGTGATTTCTCGCCTCGCGTGTGGACGATCCCGGATCCCGTCAAGGACAATTCGCTCTATCACATCGGGATCGAAGCCAATTGCAACTGCAATGTGTTGTTGTTCGCGATCGACGGATCGGCGGATGTGATTTCGCTGTTGTACCCGAACCCCTTCGACTCAGAAGGCTCGATTCAGAGCGGAGGGGTAATCAAGGTCCCATCGTCGGAACAATGGATGCTGCGCGCGGTCGGAGGAGAAGGGATCGACGAGATCGTGCTGCTCGTCGTAGACAGCCCGATCGAGTTCGGCTTGTCGAGCGACGAGGCCTGGAGCGCGACACCCGACGAACCGGAACGGGCGGCCGAACTCGAAACGCTACTCGAGGCGATCGAAACACTGGGCTGGGACGGTGCCGCAGCGCCGCTCCAGATCATTCCCGAGTAAATCGTGAGTGGCTCGAGCAGTTCATCCGAGTCGTTCGAATGAATCGAGCTAAGAGCGCGAGAATGCTGGCAAATGAGGTTGACAGACAGCTTCACGGTTGATCCAATGGCGGTCATCGGGGGGTTGCGACGCGAGTACGACACGTACTTCGAGATCGTGAACCAGGCGGCGCAGGTCTCGGCTGCAGGACGGTTCGACAGCAGTGAGAACCCTGGGAGGGGGAAAGAGTTGCGGAATTTTCGCCACGTGGGCCACACAAAGCAGCATTGGCAGTTGAACGAATTGCGGTTCGAGAAGCCTCGATGCGAAGCGTTCATCGCAATCGTGGCGGTTGCCGTGGTACTGGCGACCAGCCTCGACGCAACAGCCTCGGTGAAATCCGAGATCGCTTTTCACAAAGGTGTCGTCGCCTATGGCGATGGCCAGTTCGATGCAGCGAGAGAGGCTTTCGAATTGGTCCTGGCCGAGGATCCCGAAGACACCGGCGCGATGCAGTACCTCGGCCTGATCGCCGTCGAACAGGCCAAGCCTGACGAAGCGATCGTGATGTACCGACGCGCTTTGGAAATCGACCCCGATGACGTGGATCTTCACTTCGACCTGGGCGCGGCTCTGGTCGAAGTCAACCAGTCCCGTGAGGCACGTTCGGAGTTCGACACGGTGTTGGCCGCGGAACCCGACCGCGCACGCGCGCACCTGTTCGCCGGAATCGCCGCGTACCGCGACGGCGCCTATCGCGACGCGCTGCCGCATCTCGAACGAGCCGAAGAACTCGATCCGTCGCTGCGATCACAAGCCCGCTACTACACCGGCTTGTCGCAGGCGCATCTGCAGGACTTCCCGGCGGCTGCCGGTGCTTTCGCGGATGCGGAGCAGTCGCCCCTGTCGCCGCTGTCCGAGTCGGCGCGCAACCTGCGCGCGCAGGTGACACCCGACGACGAGCAGCGACGCTGGGATCTGACGCTCACCGCGGGCCTCGAATACGACTCCAATCCGACCCTCGCGGGCGAGACACTCAACCAGGATGACGATGGTCGAGGTGTCTATCGAATTCGCGGCCGGGTGAATCTATTCGAAACAGAGCACTATTCGGTCGCGGCCGGATACGATGGGTATGTCAGCACACATTTCTACAACAGGTTGGTCGATCTGATGACCCACGTCGGATAGGTCAGGGCCCAAGCCAACTTCGACCGGGTCCTGTTGGGGCTCCGATACGACTAGGCGTAAACTTGGATCGACCTGTATCG
>JAJDAM010000204.1 GCA_029261905.1 Deltaproteobacteria bacterium | reverse complement strand
ACGTGAACGCCGTGGTCGCGCGTCGCGCGAAAGGGCTGCGGGTCGGGGCTCCGGTTGGTGACGCGCAGCGAGAACGGGATTGCCCGTCCCGGTTGCGGGTCGGCGGCGAAATCCACGATCACGAGGTCGGCGCTGTAAAAGGCCGGTACATAGACCTCCTCGACCCAACTGCGAAAGGCGTCGCCCGAACTCTGGATGCCGGCCTCACGCAGCCAATCCTCGTAGCGATCGAGAACCCGCGGGAGGTCCGATTGGGACAACCAGGGGTGAAACCCATAGGCGAGAGAGAACTGGCCTCGAGCGCTCTCGACCGATTCGCCTTCGAGCAACAACGCGACCGCCGACGCCAAGCCGCTGCGTTCGACACCCGCTCGGCAGTGCAACAGCATCGGGCGCGGCGATCCATCGAGCGCAGCGACCAGGTTACCGAGTCGCTCCCGTGACGGCATGTTGTCGGCGCTGAGGCCCACGTTGACGAGAGTGATCCCGAGCCTCTCGCTGATCGCCTTCTCTTCGGTGTACCAGGCTTTGTGCGGGCGCGCGGGCCGAACCGCGACCACGGATGCGAGTCCGAACTCGGAGGCGCGCGATTCGAGGCCCGCCGCATCGAGCTGTGCGCTGCGGTAGATCCGGCCATCGATGATCGGATGGAAATTTTCGCCGAGTATCGGCCCCAGCAAGATGGCCAGCGCCACACAGATCGCCACCACGACACCGGCGACCTTCAGCCGCACCGATGCAGCCCGTTCGCGCCGTGGGAGACCATCACAGTGGGGATTAGTGGGGTGTCCCAGGAGATCCTGGAGCACGGAGAGCGGCGAAGCCGAATACGCAGGAGCGCGACACTACGACGAGGGGTCCGAATCGCGAGCGGCTGCGCCGAAGATTCCTTTCGCCATCAAGCTGCTCTCCAATTCGGCACGCGACCGGTAGATCTCAGACCGGATCGACCCGATACCGACATCCTCGGGCGCCGCACGCCACGCAAACTCGACCAGCTGGCACGCCAGCGCAAAGTCGCCCTGTCCGGCGGAATCCTGGGCGCGCTCCGCCAACCGGCGCGCACCACCGCTCAGCTCTGCGAGCGCACGCGCGACATCGGCGTCTCGAGCGGGCTTCAGGCTGGGAGGGTCGCCATCGTACCATCCGCCGTAGAGCCGCCACAGATTGCGCACGATGAACATCGGGTCGTCGTAGACTGGACGGAGGTAGGGACGCGCGAGCAGGTGCTCGGGAAGCTTGATTTCGTGCAGCAGATCGTTCAGGCGAGCGCCGTCGTTCATCAACGCCAGTGTCTGCTCGACCAACGTCTCGAGCAGTTCCGCCGATTCGGACAGTGCGAGGTCGACCCGGTCTGCGCCCAGAATGGGCGGTCCGTGTCCTGGGAACAGACGCTCGGCACCCAGCGCCTGCATTTTTCGCAGAGCCTGCGCCCATTCCCGCGGATACCGCTGGACCTTCTGCGGGTTGCCGCAGTTGGGAGCTGCCCAGATGAACAGGTCGCCGGTGTAGAGCGTCTTGCGCGTCGGCAACCAGGCCCACAAGTGGTCGTCGGTCTCCCCCTTGTCGTGGAACAGCTCGATGCGTTCGCCACCGACCTCGAGCACACGCTCCTCGCGCACGGTCTCGTCCGGATACCGAAACTCCTTCGGAAAGATCGGCTTCGGGAAACTGAACTGGCGCATGTTGACCCAGCCGTTGTAGCCGTTGGTCAACTTGTACCGGTCGAATCGCGCTGGGCAGGCGGCGTGAGCGATGACCCGCACCTGCGAATGGCCTTCCGCCTCGAACGCACCGAGCCCGGCGACGTGGTCGATATGCCCGTGCGTGTAGATGGCGGTGTGAAGCGGCCTGTCGGACCACGCGCGCACCGATTCGTGCAGCCTCGCCGCGTGAAACGGGCCGCTGGCATCGATGAACACCAGACCTTCTGCGGTGTCGATCACCGCGACGTTCGAAAACGCCGACATGAAGGCGAGGCCCGTGTCGAACTCTTCGAGGCCGACCAACGCTCGGCCGGGATGAATGTCGGTGCCGGCGAGTTCCCCCGACCACGCACGCTCGGAGAGTTCGCGCACCTCACCCATCGCTAAACCTCATTCTCAATGATCCGGACCCAAGGTGCGGAAATCTTGACCAATTCCGACTGCAAATGACACAGCGTCTTGTTTGGATCGAGCGCTTGCCCGTCAGGCGCTCGCCGTCGTCAGTTCGCCGGTGACACCCCCGCAGACTTCGAGCTGTGCACGCAACTGGCTGGAACGCTGCTGCCTACGCTGTCGCTTGGCATCGGTGTCGCACAGCCGGTCGAGCACTTCCTTGCCCCAACTCACGTGGCGTCGCGCCTTGCGGACGATGTCTTCCAGCAGTTCGATCGTGGGTGCGTCGCAGATCTGATCTGTTTCGCGGCCGGTCTTCTCGTAGACCTGGATCAGGTGCGGCTTCAACACATCGAAGATGCCTGTCAACTTCTCGATCGTGAGGTCCGGGCTCTCGGGTTCGGACACCGCTTCGATGAAGTCTGCGAACCCCTTGTTGGCCGATTCAGAAGCCGTCGCCGCCTTTCGACCGCAGCGCAGTTCGGGCAATCGTTTTCCCAGTATGTCGGCAGCCTGGGCGGTCTCCCACACCACCTTCGCGAGCCCGGTCTTGGCGGGAAGTTCGGGAATCGTCGCCAGCCATCCTCCCATCATCATCATCATCCACTCTTCCGCATAGCGAAAATTGCGCACCCGGAGTGCGGTGGAGACCACGTCGTATCGACCGTGCAGCGTGCGGAGATCGGCCGGGATATCGAACGCCGAATAGGGCTCGAACACGGTCCGCTCGTCCTGGCTCATGCCCGGATACATCCGACCTTTCGCCGTCACTTGACTCTTTCCTTCGCTCTTTCCTTCGCTCATTGAGCCACCTCTGCGACACGGCCCGTTTTGGCCCGGTGCCGCTCTCCGAGAATCTCTGCCGCTTTGCGCAGTGTCTGTCGAGACGGACCACCGCCGGAAACCTCGGACAGTTCGTTCAGCTCTTCTTCTGTGAATCCCGCCTCGAGCCGGTCGTCCCACGCGATCGGGATCGCGGCGTCCTCGCGCGCCGAGCGGGCTCCGCCGAAGCTGAATTGCTTGTCGACTTCACGCTGAAAATCCCGTGCTGCCTTGAACCTTTCCGGGTCATCCTTCGTGAACTCCTTGACCCACTCGCTACCGAAGCGCACGTGAGTCAACTCATCGGCGAGTACGTAGTCGATCGACTGGCGCATCAGGTCGTCCTGGGTCTCGGTCGCGAACTTGATCATGTCGCGAAACACGTCGCAGGCCAGACCTTCGAGCGCCCGGTTGACGCCAGCGACGCGCTGGGCGGGATCGTCCGCACAGGCGCACTCGAACAGGAACGTGGCCTCGGGAAACATCCCGATCTCTCCACCTACGTGGTGCAGCAACTTCTCGAAAATCTGCACATGGCGTGCTTCGTCCCAGCACTGTCGCGCCATGTTCATCTTGAACTCCCACGGCGCGTCCGGGAAATCCCAGAGCGACCGCCCGGCTCCTTCCAGAGCCTGCAGCTCACCGGCGAAGATGCCATGCATCCGCAGCACCAGTCGCATCCGTGCTCCGAGGGTTTCGGTTTGATTCGGGTCGAGCGGCTCGTTGAGTGTGATCAATCCAAAAGCCGGCCCGTATTCGTCGTAGAGTGCTTCGGCTGCAGTCCCGATGACGGACTGCGCGATCATCGGATCGAGCTGTTCGAAAACCGCGACTACCTTGTCCACATCATCGGGCAGCGACGCGAGTACGGTTGCGACGGCGTTGGTTTGCCGAATGAACCGGCTATCGCGGGCGAGTTCTTCGTGCTGAATGAAACGCTTCATCGTGTTCTCCTCGTGGCTCGTTTCGAACGGCCTCGGCTCGCGCGACCGCGCCGTGGGAGTCTATCAAAGCATTCGGGTTCGGAACGGTCCCATCGATTTGGACCCTCCCGGCTCAGCCGAGCCGGTCAATCGGGTGCCACGGGGTGCTTCGCACGCCATTCGCGCGCCAGCTGTCTGGCCTCGTCGAGCTGGTGGCGATCGAGTTGCGCTCCAGCATCGGCGAGATGCTTGCGGGCCAATCGCTCGCCTGCGGCCTCACTGAGAGACATCCTCATGTGAGCCTGCACGAGGTCCTTCACGACACCCTTTCCCCAGGCGTACGCATCCCCCAGCGCAAGCTGGCCCTGCGCATCATCTTGCTCGGCGGCCTTCCGAAACCACGAAGCGGCCAGGCCGATCTGCTTCCGCACGCCGATCCCCTGCGCATACAACAGCCCCATTTCGCGCTGGGCCACCGGGTGTCCCCCCTCGGCCGCCAGCAAGATCCAATCGGCCCCTCGACGCGGATCGGTGGTTGCTTCAGATCCGCTGAGGAGCAGCTTCCCGAGATCGAGCTGTGCTCGTGTGTGGCCCTGGTCGGCGGCCAGCGTCAGCCAGCGTTCGGCCTCTTTCGGATCTCGTGGGACACCCTGGCCGCGCGAATAGCAGGCGCCGATCCGAGCTCGTGCGCCGGTGTGCTCCCGACTCGCAGCCTCGAACCACCACTTCACGGCTTCCGTTCGACTCTTGGAGACCCCGTCGCCTTCGAAGTACTGCTCACCCACCTGGAAGATCGATTCGAGGTGCCCCTGTTCCGCCGCCAGCCGCGTCCACTTCGCGACGGCTTCGGCGTCCGGCTCGACGCCGA
>JAJDAM010000203.1 GCA_029261905.1 Deltaproteobacteria bacterium | reverse complement strand
GGGATACGTGGGCGAAGACGTCGAGAACATCATCTTGAATCTGTTGCAGGCTGCCAATTACGATGTCGAGCGCGCTCAACGCGGCATCATCTACATCGACGAGATCGACAAGATCGCTCGCAAGAGCGAAAACCCGTCGATCACCCGAGACGTGTCGGGCGAAGGTGTGCAGCAGGCGCTGCTGAAGATCATCGAGGGGACGATGGCCAGCGTTCCTCCCAAGGGTGGTCGGAAACACCCCCAACAGGAATTCCTCCAGATCGACACCTCGAACATTCTCTTCATCTGCGGCGGTGCGTTCGTCGGCCTCGAAGAGATCATTCAGAAGCGAATTGGCGTGAAGGGAATGGGCTTCGGTGCCGATATCCGTAGTCATGGAGACCGAAGGTTGGGCGAAGTCTTGAGCGACGTTCAAGCCGAGGACCTGCTGCACTTCGGGCTGATCCCCGAATTCGTCGGTCGCTTGCCGGTGATCGCGACGCTGAACGAACTCAACGAGGAAGCGCTGGTCGATATCCTCACGCAGCCGAAGAACGCACTGGTGAAGCAGTACCAGAAGCTGTTCGAGTTCGAAGATGTGCGGCTGCGCTTCTCGGATGGCGCGCTCGCGGCCGTCGCACGCCAGGCACTGACGCGAAAGTCGGGCGCTCGGGGTCTGCGGTCGATCCTCGAATCAGTGATGCTCGATTTGATGTACGAAATTCCCTCCCGCGATGACGTCGAAGAGTGCGTCATCAGCGAAGAAGTCATCGAACAGGGAAGCAAGCCCCTCATGATGTTGAAGCAAGAGGCGGAGTCCGCCTAGCTGCGCGCAACGCCGCGTCGCAGTGCGAGGTGATCGCGATCAGCGCGCTCACACGACGGAGAACGGATCGAAAATGGGCATCTTCCGGAACGAAGACGGCGACGATCAACCGAATCAGGACGATCAACCGAAAAAGGAAAGCAGCGGAAAGAAAGTCTTGCCGCTGCTTCCGCTGCGCGACATCGTGGTGTTCCCCCACATGGTGGTCCCGCTGTTCGTCGGGCGCATTCGCTCGATCCAGGCACTCGAAAACGCGATGGCCAATGACCGCGAACTGCTGCTCTCCGCGCAGCGTGAAGCGGCTGAAGACGAGCCCGCCAAGGAAGACATCTATACGATCGGCACGCTCGGCTCGATCATCCAGCTGCTGCGTTTGCCCGACGGCACCGTCAAGGTATTGGTCGAAGGCAAGTCGCGTGCTCGCATCGAACGGTTCGTTTCCGACGATCCGTATTTCGAGTGCGAAGTCGAAGCCATCGCCGAATCGGACGACGCTCCGGTCGAGCTCGAGGCTCTCGTTCGCACGGTCCACTCGGCGTTCGAAAAATACGTCAAACACAACAAGAAGGTTCCGCCGGAGACGCTGAACACCGTCACGGCCGTCACACACCCCGGTCGACTCGCCGACACGATCGTCGCCCACCTGAACCTGCAGCTCACCGAGCGACAGGACCTGCTCGAGACCCTCTCGCCTGCGAAGCGGCTGGAAGAGGTCTACTCGCGCATGCAGGCCGAGATCGAAGTGCTCGACGTCGAGCGCAAGATTCGCAGCCGCGTCAAGAAGCAGATGGAGCGCTCGCAGAAGGAGTACTACCTCAACGAGCAGATGCGGGCGATCCAGAAGGAGTTGGGGGACAAGGACGAATTCAAGTCCGAAGTCGACGAACTCGAAGCCGAGCTCAAGAAGAAGAAGATGCCCGACGAGCCGCGGCAGCGTTGCGAAAAAGAGCTGCGCAAGATGAAGATGATGTCGCCGATGAGCGCCGAGGCGACCGTCGTGCGCAACTACATCGACTGGTTTCTCGCGCTTCCCTGGGAAGACTACAAGGAAGAGACGACGGATCTCGACGAGGCCGAGAAGATCCTCGACGAAGACCATTACGGTCTCGAGAAGCCCAAGGAACGGATCGTCGAGTTTCTCGCCGTGCAGACGCTCGTCGAAACCATGAAGGGTCCGATTTTGTGCCTCGTCGGCCCTCCGGGTGTCGGCAAGACCTCGCTCGGCAAGTCGATCGCTCGCTCGACCGGTCGCGATTTCGTTCGCGTGAGCCTCGGTGGTGTCCGAGACGAGGCCGAGATTCGCGGCCATCGCCGCACCTACATCGGCGCGCTGCCGGGCAAGATCCTGCAGAGCCTGAAGAAGGCCGGCTCGGGCAATCCGGTGTTCCTGCTCGACGAGATCGACAAGATGTCGATGGACGTCCTCGGTGATCCGTCATCGGCGCTGCTCGAGGTGCTCGATCCCGAGCAGAATCACACCTTCAACGACCACTACATGGATGTCGACTACGATTTGTCGCAGATCATGTTCGTGTGTACCGCGAACTCGCTGCACAACATTCCGCGCCCGCTGCTCGACCGGATGGAGGTCATCACGCTCGCGGGATACGTCGAGGGCGAGAAGCTCCAGATCGCACGTCGTTTCCTGGTCCCCAAAGTCGTCGAAGCCAACGGGCTGAATGGCGAACAGGTCGAGTTCACGGACGCGGCGATCCTGGAGGTCATCCGCTACTACACCCGCGAGTCGGGTGTGCGGAACCTCGAGCGCGAGCTCGCGTCGATCTGCCGCAAGGTGGCGCGCGATACCGTGAAGGCCGGCGACAAGGCGACGATCGCGCGGATCACACCGACGCGCGTGAAGAAGCTCTTGGGCGTGCGGAAATACCGCTTCGGCAAGGCCGACGAGAAGGACCAGATCGGCGTATGCACCGGCTTGGCGTATACCGAGGTCGGTGGCGAACTGCTCCAGACCGAGGTCTCCGTCACACCCGGCCGCGGCAAGATGCAGGTCACGGGCCGATTGGGCGACGTGATGCAGGAGTCGGCGAACGCGGCGATGTCCTACGTCCGCTCGCGCGCGAAGCAGCTCGGGTTGGCGTCGGATTTTTATTCGAAGGTCGACCTCCACATCCACGTTCCCGAGGGCGCCACGCCCAAGGACGGGCCCTCAGCCGGGATCACGATCGCAACCACGATCGCCTCCGCGCTGACCCGCGTCCCGGTTCGCGCGACGGTGGCGATGACCGGCGAGATCACGCTGCGAGGCCGCGTGCTGCCGATCGGTGGCCTGAAAGAGAAGATGATCGCGGCCCACCGTGCCGGCATCGAGACCATCATCATTCCGAAGGAGAACGAGAAGGATCTCGCGGAGATTCCGGCCAACGTGAAGCGCAACATGAAGATCATCGCCGTCGAGCACATGGACGAGGTGTTGGTCAACGCGCTGGCACTCGCCGATCCGAGCGCATTCCTCCAGGAAGGCGATCACGAGGTCGAGGGCATCTTCCACGTCCCGCAAGTCCCGCCGCACACCGTCACGGAGCTTCCGAGCCAGCCGGGGGTCAACTAAACCCGGCCATCCGGAGCCATCAAACGCCGACACCCGGCTCGCAGAGCCCGATCTCGGCGAGAAGACCGCGGTAGTTTCCGTTAGACTCACCGCGCAGGCGATTCCAGGGTGCGTAGCTCAGTTGGAAGAGCGCCTCGTTTACACCGAGGATGTCGGCGGTTCGAGCCCGTCCGCGCCCACCAAATTCAGCCAAAATTCCGAACCAGCGCATCGAAAGCACGATTCCCTTTGCACTGGCCCGACAGATTGGCTAATCGAAGCACTCCCTTAGGGGGCGGTAGTTCAATTGGTTAGAGCACTGGCCTGTCACGCCAGAAGTTGCGGGTTCGAGTCCCGTCCGCCCCGCCATAGGTACTTGGAATCGTCTGGTTATTTCGGTGATTTCGGCGACGGTATACGCAAGGCCCATTTGTTTCTGTGGTGTGTATGAATCCACAGGTCCTGCTGTATCTGCGAAACCGGGAGGAGCTCAGTCCGGTTCTCGTTTGAAGGGAACGTATCTCCGTTCGCCGATCCCGTTCCCGACGGACGGTTGACTCCGGGAACCTGGGCGGGTCCTGGCGCGAAACCGAGGCGATTCAGCGTGTGGTCGTCGGTGGCGGCGGCGTGGGGGTTGCTTCACGTGGCTCCGGACTTGCAGACGCGTGTCCAGGGGCCGCCCCTCTTCGTTCTCGGCGTCGAATCCGCGGGGTCAGGAAGAGAGCCCCGAGCGCGGCAGTTGCCGCGCCCGGGGCTCGTTGGAACTGCCCGACCAGGACCCGCGAGCGGGCGCCTAGAACGGGGCCGGGATGAAGTCCTGGACGAGGTCGACCCAGAACGGCCGGGGCACCAGGAAGTCGTCCGTCCACTCGTTGAGCAGCACGCCGTCCACTTCTTGCGTGTAGAACAGCGGCGACTGCAGGGCTGTGTGGGAGTTGTCGCCGCTGACGATGAACCGCTTGTAGCGGTTCGGAGCGGCGGCGTTCAGCGCGCCGTGCTCGCTGATGATCAGATCGCGGTAGTCCTGTTGGGTCCCATTGGGTGGGAGCAGGTCCAGGAAGAAGCGGTTCGTCGCATCTCCATCGGTCTCGTAGAACGCTTCACGGATGGTCGAGTCATTCTGGAGCCTCCAGTCGATAATCGCCGTGGACTGGCCGAAGGCGTCGCACTCGGTGCAGCTCTCGGGATAGAACTGATCGAACTGCCAATCGGCCTGGCGTGCAGCGATGTCGTCCACAGCGTCCAGGTTCGTCGCCACCGGCCCCGCGTCGTTGAAGACGGTGAGCATGGGAATGTTCCCGTACACGAAGCGGGCCAGGAACGGAGCGAAGCCCGCGACGCCCACGCCACCCGCGCTGGAGCCAGCGACGGTGATCCGACTCGCGTTCGGGAACGTGGCCCGTGCCAGGTCGATGCCGGCCGTCTGGTTGCGCAGACCGCGGTGGAAGCGGACCACGGCAGCAGGCACGCCGATCGCCGCCCCGAAGGCGGGATCGAAGACGTCGTTGTCGCCGGAGAATACCGAGCCGTCGCAGTAGGGCATGTAGACGATCGAGTAGTCCGCAAACGGGTTGTCCTGCGAGTCGAAGTCCCAGATCCCCACCCGAGCGGTGGGCGGCTCCTGGGCTTCGGAGAGCACGTTGCAGTTGTAGAAGTCCTGCCAGCAGGCTCCGCCCCCCTGCTCGAAGATCAGCAGCTTCGACGGGTTGCCAGCCCGAGTGAAGGCCGAGAACGGCGTCCCCGCGATACAGATGGGACCGTTTCCTCCATCGGTGTCGAAGGTGTGCTTCGTCCAGCCGTCGCCTACGTCCTCCGAAGAGACTGGCGTGAACTCCCCGATGTACTTGTCGACTCCAGCATCACTGAGTTCGGAGAAGGCCTGGGGGCTTAGACCGCAATTTTTCCC
>JAJDAM010000202.1 GCA_029261905.1 Deltaproteobacteria bacterium | reverse complement strand
GATCACGATCGCACCCAGGTCGTCGAAGATTGCCAGCGATGCGAGGAAGACCTTCAGCGAAATGGGAACGCGGCTGCCCAGCAGCATCAGGATGCCGAGTGCGAACGCGATATCCGTCGCAGCCGGGATCGCCCAGCCCTGCATGGCCGCAGCGTCGCCCCAGTTGAACCACACGTAGATCGAAACGGGGACGACGATGCCGCCGACAGCGCCGAGCGCCGGCAGCAACACGTTTGCCGGTCTCGACAACTCCCCCTCGATGACTTCACGTTTGAGCTCGAGGCCAACCAGGAAGAAGAACACGGCCATCAAGCCATCATTCACCCAGAGAATCAATGGCTTGGCGATTTGCAAGGCGCCGAATCGAATCTCGACCGGTACGTCGAGAAAGAGATCGTAGTAGCTCCTTAGCGGCGAGTTCGCTGCGATCATCGCCAGCACGGCGGCACCCATCAGGATGATCCCGGCTGCGGATTCGAGCTTGAGGAAGTTGCGAATCGTAGCCTGCATTCAGATTCCCTTGTGCGAAGTGAAGGACAGAACCCCGCCGGCTCGACGGAGGATGGGTGACGACAGGATGACACCTGCCTGAACCGCTCGTCGTGTAAAACGGTGGAGAAAAGTCAGGGTGCGCCGGTCGTGCTGGTTCGTTCGGCTTCCAACGCCAGGCTGTAGTAGCGATTCAAGTCGTAGACACCCGCGTGCAGCGGGTCGGCGTCGTCCGATCGAGCCTGGAACCAGTCGTAGTGGGCCCAGAAGTCGGCGTTCGCGCGATTGACCCCGTACTTCCGGATCTTGCTCCGATACGACTCGCTGCCGTCGAAGTTCTCGAGCAGGTCGAAGAAGTCGGGCAGGTCGGTCGCCTCGACCACGAAGAAATAGTTGGGATAAGAGCCGACGGTGCCCGGTACGAAGTTGATCGTATCCCTTGCAGGGTCGAGGCGGCTACTCTCGTCAAACAT
The DNA here is from genome assembly GCA_029261905.1 of Deltaproteobacteria bacterium. Lineage (GTDB taxonomy): Bacteria > Myxococcota_A > UBA9160 > UBA9160 > SMWR01 > JAJDAM01. Next base: position 7,798 of record JAJDAM010000202.1, on the reverse strand, counting down.
CGAATGGACGTTGTCGTGCCAGCGATTGATCACGATCGTGAACAATCGGTCGGTGCCCTGGTGATTTCGAATGCGCACATAGATCAGGTTTGCTTCGCTGCTGGTGACCTCACGGATGAACCCGGTTCCCGGCGCTGTCAGTGCTCGAAAACCGTCGAGAATGTTCTCGTGGGTCTCGAACGACGCGGGCATCGGAGTTTCGCGGCCGTCTCGGTGGTAACCGATAGGGTCGAACGCGATGTCCGTCGAAGGGAGGATGTGGTTGTCGACGACGAGTTCGACGAACTCGCGCTTCGGGTTGGCGGTCCGGTACGGGATCTTCGTCCCCCGTTCGAAGCGGACAGTCTTGGCATCGACGTGCTCGACGGCGCGATCGTCCAGATACCACGACTTCAGTGTCTCCATGCGCGCGTTCGCGGGCAGGAAATCGATGAAGTTGAGCTCACCTTCGACCCGCAAGTAGTCCATGTAGCGCCGGACGTTCACCTGATGGCTCAGGTTGCCGAAGACATCGAAACCGGCGACGAGCGCATAATAGATCCGCTCGAATTGCGAGTAATCGATCACCCACAACGTTCGCGGCAAGTCACCGAGCGTGCCTTTGTGAACCGATGCGCTGTCGAAGTGCCGATAGATGGTCAGCACCGGTGCGTCGACCGGTCGCTCGCCCTTCCAGATGGCCTCGATGCCCAGCCCGTCAGGGTTTGTCTCGTCGTAGAGAGTGGATTTCGCCTGGTAGAAGCGCTTGTAGCGATCGCGGTAGCGGTTGCTGAACGTCTGCAGCAGGCGGTCGTCGCTTCCCTCCTCGGTCGGAAGGCGTAGACTCGCGGCCTGTTCGACGAGGAAATCCGGGTGCAGCACGGTCTGGTCGGAGTCGGGGTCGAGAAACATCACCCAGAAATGGTCGTGAATGACGTTCAGCGCTACCTGGCCCTTGCAGACAGGTCCGCGAATGAATGTGCGCAACACGTACTCTGCATTGTCGAGCAGGAAGCGGTAGCGCGATTCGGGTGGGATCTGCGCGTAGATGAGAAACGGATTCGCGCCGGTCTCGGTGTCGAGCGCGACCCAGTGGGGCTCTTCGAGCCACTCGGGTGTGATGAACAGCTCCCGAAAGCGCGCCAGTGTCTCGTCGCCGAACTCGACGACCATGTGGGTCTTGTAGACGATCGTCGAGTGGATTTTCTGGAAGCGGTAGTAGAAAGACGCCACACCCGGATCGTCGTACGGGCGCACCGTTGCAATGATTTGGATGGGCTCACCACTCGGTGTGGTGGAGCGTACGAGCTGATAGAACTCGCGATCGCCCGTGCCTTCGAAATGCAGATGAGCGAGAAAATAGTGGTCGTAGAGGTAGCGGGCCGTCATTGCGTGCTTCGCGTCTGACCGGTTGAGGAACGTCTCCCACTTTGTGATCGCAGCCTGCGCGGGTGCACTCGGCGCCTCGAGGACGTGTTGCTCGGCAGCGCTGGGGCCACGCGCACCTCGATTGAGCCAGGCCGCCAACGTGGTGAACTCGGAGTCGTCGAGTGCTGGAAACCCGAACGGCATCCCGCGCATCGGATGCTTCGTGAGAAACTTCGCCATCTCGTCGGTATCGGCTGCGCAGGTGAGGTCGTCCGCCTCCGAGTGGTACTCGCCCGAACTCGTCGGCATCCTGCGTTTCGCATCGAGCAGGTCGAACATCAGAGACGCCTGGGAATCGTTTGCCGCAGGGCTCTCCGTGACGCTGTGGAAACCCTTGGCGCGCCACTGCGTCGTCGACTGCGCATCGATGAACAGCCGGGTGGGGTCCTGCGTGGTCAGGCGCGAACTGTCGTACACCGCAGCCTGGCTGCCGCCCCGATCGACGCCCTCGAACGAACTCAGCTTCAGTTGGCACGGAGCGTTGTAACACGAGTGGCAAACGACGCAGCGCTGGTCGAGGATCGGTGCCACGTCTTCGACGTAGGAAACCTCTGGAAGAACCGACAAGTCGACCGGAACGGTCGGAAGATCTCTTTGTGCGCACGTCGCCCCGAGCCACAAAGGTGCGAGTGCGATGATCCAGACACGTTTCACGAAGGCTCTCCTTGCGGTTGATCCTTGCGGTTGACAGCGGTGCGTGAACAAGAACCGACGCGTACCGCCTTCACCCGGTTTCTCCCGGATTCTGGAAAGGGAGTTATAGAACAGAATCGAGAGAATCGATCCATGCCGGGCGGCGCCTACAGCATCACGAACAGCTCGATCAGAATCAGCAGAAAGATCGCCCACTCGATATGCAGCGCGCGACGCGCGCCCAGGGCCTCCATCAGAATACTGGTCGTCCGCATCGCAAGGTCGAGCTTTCGCGAGAGGGCCCGGTCCCGATCGCCGAGCTCGTATTCCTCCGCGAGCTTCAGGTAGAGCCGGTCGAGATCGGCCTCGTCCCAAACGAACTCGGGTTTCTCGGAGACCTCTGCGCGACTGATCATCCGCATCTCGGTATTGAGCACCTCGCCGACTCCGCGCAACAAGGAGCGGGTTTTTGCCGGGAGTCGACCTTCCTGGCGCAACCGCGCGACCGCAGGCTCGAGGCCGATCAGTAACCCGCCCAGATGTTGCTCGTAGTAGGTGAGAATCGCGCTGCGTGCGAGGACCTCGGCGACGACGCGCAACCGCGGCACGTCGAAGGTCCTCAGTACGAGCGTGCCGTCAGAACCGGTGCCCTCCACGGCGGCGTCCGTACCCCGTCGCAGTTTGGCAGCGTCTCCATCTTTATCCGGCGCCGCAGCGGCCTCTTGGAGATTTCCGATGAATGCCCGGCGTGTCAGGTCGTCGACACCGAACAGCACCAGTGCGCCATAGCGATACGCCACTGCGATGCCATCCCCGAGCCGAACGGTCAGCGGGGATCGCGCGATCGGTTCTTCCTGGATCCGGGTGAGGTCGATGCCCTCGGTGAACAGGTAGGAGATCGCGTCCAGTTCGTCGCGTTCCTCAGAGAACAACATTGAACGATCTCCGACGCCGAAGAGCAATACACCATAGAGGCTCGCTCAGGCCCCTGCAACGAGCGATCGATTCGAAAACCGTCGGGGCGATTCGCGTGTTATCGATCCTCTCCGTTCATTCGGGCAGCACGATCACGGCCGAAGCCCGCTCGACGGTTTCTGCAGATGTCATTCACCACACTTCTTGACACAATGGTCGTGCTTGGCGAGGCACTCCTCTGGACACATTTCGTTGTCGACGTGGTCATCACATTGGAGAGTACATGCGTCCATCGCGGCATCGCAGGTCTCGACGCAGCTGCCTTGGGTATCGTCCTCGGCGGTAGCGACCGTTGCGAGTGCGAACCCGATCACACCCGCCGCGACGAGGGCTGCAGCCCAGATCCCAATGTCGAAAAGCTTCGGCGTCACCTTGAACATCACTCGAACCTCCTGGTGGATCATCGCCGTCAGTGGCCGACCCTTTTCAAGAATAGGCACTCCGGCCTCAAGTCGTCCAGAGCCCACGCCGCAGGTGATGCAGCGGCGCTCGGCCAGCGCGACAGCATTGGGTCCGACTCCTATAGTATGGCGGACCGAGCACATGCCGCAGGCGTGCGTGCCGGCAAATATGATGATCGAAGATCGGATCGCACTGATCAAATCGGAGTGCGGCATCTAGCTCCGTCGGCTCGTAGTAGCACGAGCAGTTGCCGCGCGAGTTCTGCATGAGGGGGCGCCGTGAAGCCAGCAGGTTTGCGCCCTTGGCAGGCCGAGGAATCTCTCGCGGACCTCACTTTGTATGGGGACTGGGACTCGGTGGCGAGCATGATTCTCTCGCTTCGAATTCACTGGTTCGAATATGGAACCATTCCGACCTGGAACTTCATGTTCTGCGGCGGGCGTCCTGAACTGAGCGTCCCGTACAGCTGGGCGTATACCTGGCCGAGCGTGTTCGCCTACGCGCTCACGCCCAACTACGCGATCCTCGCAGTGTGGACGGCAATGACCGTCGTCGGCCTGCTGGCCACTCGCGCGCTGTTGCTGCGATGGACCGGGAGTTCGATCGGCGCCTGGGTGGGCGCGTGCCTGTTCGTCTTCAGCGGCTATTTCGCAGCCCGATTCAATGCTGGCCACGTCACGTTCGCGTTCTTCCATCTGGTTCCGGTGCTGATGCTGCTATTCGAGCTCGGTTTCGCTCGCGCACTCGAGCGGCGGCCTACTGTCGCTGTGAGCGCCGCGGCGTTGCTCGCCTCGTTCCTGTTCACCAGCGCCGCGCTTCCGCACGCGCTGATCCACTTCTATCCGGTGTTCATACTGCTCGTCGTGGTTCGCGTCACGACCGCAGCACGCCGGAGCGGGGTTGCAGCAGTGCGCGCTGCGGTGATACCCCTCGCGGCCAATCTGCTGGGTGTCTGGCTGGGGGCCTACAAGCTGTGGTCCGTGATTCGCTGGCAACTCGATTCGCCGAGGACGGGTGTTCGACTCGAGTCGTACGGCCTGACGGACGTGATCGCCAACACGCTGACTTTCGTTCCGAACTACTTCGCGCAGGGCAAACAACAATCATGGCACGTGTTTTCGTCGTGGGAGTACAACGCATTCGTCGGTCCGCTCCCCTGGTTGCTTCTGCTCGGCGTGTTGACGGGATGGCGCCGGCGAACCGCTGATGCGAGGCCCGGCGACACCATCGCGTTTGCGCTTTTCGCGATCGCGGCCGGTCTGGCGCTCGGGCTCGGCAATGACAACCCCATCAGCCCCGCGTATCTCTTCGCCAACGTGCCCGTCTTCGATGGGGTGCGCGCCTTCAGCCGCTACCAGGTTCTGATCGTCTTCGGGTTGGCGGTGATGGTGGCTCATGGGTTTCGAGAGGTCTCGGAGCGTGTGAGCAATCCGAAATACAAGCTGGCGTCGATGGTCGCGATCACGCTCGGTATACTCGTTCCTGTGTTGCTACAGGCCGCCGCGCTGCTCTGGAACATCTCTGCCGAGTCGAACGAGCAGATCCTTGCCGAATATGGCGGCCCCGGCGGGAACCCGCCGTCGATGCTGAAGACACATGGACGTAGATTGAACCGGAGCCGCCACGAGACGAGCTTGCTCGAGGGGGGGCATTGGGTCGCGAGTTGCAACAGCGACCTGACGCTCCCCGGCCCGCCATCGAGGCGCGGGGCGCGTCGTGTCGCGATATCGGCACCACCGCCCGAACGACTCGAGCACATCGGACGAAACGAAATCGTGATGAGGTACGAGCCGGAACCACCGCGGCGAGTGACCTTGAATCTCCTTCGCGGCGAGGGAACGCGAGTCGATGTTCCTCACGAGCTACACGGGCAGAGGATCAGTTTCGATATCCCTGCGCGGCCGAGCGGTCTGGTAACCGCTTCGACGGATTATCCCGGGCCGCGAGACGGCGCCGCGATGAGTGCGGTCGGCGCCGTCGTGAGCGCCATCTTCTTGTGGGGCCTCCGTCACCGCGAGCGCGCGAGGTGACTGCGCGCATCGCCCTTCCGCTTGCGCTGGTCGTTCTATCGGCGCCAGTCATTCTGTTCGGGATCGGCAGCTACAGCCTCGTGAACGGGGACGAGGGTATCTATCACTACATGGCTCGACACATGGTCGAGGCGGGTGACTGGTTTCGCCTCGAGTTCACTGGGGAAGAGCGTGTCTATGACACCTTGACTCACGCGCCTCTCTTTCTCTGGGGCAAGGCGCTCGTCATCCTGTTTCTGGGTGACAGCTATTTCTCGATGCGCGTGCTGTCTGCCTGCTTGGGGATCCTGTCCCTGCTGGCCACCTATCGGCTGGTGGAGTACCTCGCAAACCCGCGTGCAGCGTTTCTGGCCGGGTTGGTTCAGCTGACTACGTTTCAGTTCGTCTACATGCACGCTGCGCGGACCGGAGAGATGGAAACCGCGATCACACTCTCGTTGACGCTGAGCGTGCTGCTGTTCTTGCGCGCGATCGATACCGGCAAGGGTTTCGCATTCCACCACCTGTGTCTGATCGCGCTGATCAACCTGAAGCTCGCGCTCGTCGCGATCCCGCTCATCGCCGAGGCGGCGTACTTCGCAATCCATCCGTCAGCGCGAGGGCGACTGCGCGACTGGGTGCGGAGTGCGTGCTGGATGATCCCGCTGGGCCTCGCATGGCACGGCTACCAGTGGGTCGTGCACGCAGAACAACTGGGTGCGGTGATCCACGATCTGACCCGTCAGAGCTATGGCGCAGCGGGCGGCCAGGGCGAACGGCTCGCGATGGCGGGACAGGTCGGGTACTACGCAAAAGAACTGGTCTTCGGAGCCTACCCCCATGCTCTTTTCTACCCGTGGGCGATCATCGCTGTGATGGTCGGGGCGAAGCGTGGCAGGGAGCGATCGGGGTGGACACTCGTTGCGTTGTACATCGCTTCGGCCGCGACTTTCTTCCTCTCGATCACGCTCCATCAGCCGTGGTACCTGATACCCGTCATTCCGCTGGCCGCGGCGTTCACGGGCGCGGCTCTCGACCGTGTAACCCGCGAAGTGCCCCGGCCGATCGCACTCGTCGCCATCGCGGTCACCGCAGTGTTCGCGGCGTCGATTCGACTGCCGCTCGTCGATTTCAATCCCTTTGCGGAACGAGCGGCGGTGGCGACACCGGAGGCTGTCTGGCGTGATCTGAGCCTGCCGCTGGCGGCGATACTGTCGATTGCGATTTTGGTGGCTGCACTGGCAACCCGCCGATGGGTGGTTCGGCCGATCGTGATCGCGGCTCCATTGATCGCCGGGCTCCTGCTCGTGGGCGGCGTGCGCGTGCTGGCTCCTCTTCGGTTCGTTGACCACGTCTCGGAGTCGGAGCGGCTGAAGCAGCAGCTCGACGCGGCGCGCCGAGAGGGGACACCGATCGAGTACCCGGTCGTGGTCCGAGAGAACGGGAAATTCAAGGCCCGATACCACTTCGGGGACGATTTCAGCATTCGTCGGCTCCCTGCGGCGCGGCGCGCGCAAGGCGAATATTTCGCGCTCCGCCAGAAAGACAGCACGTTCGGCACCCCGCCGTCTGCGAAACCCGACGACCCGTCTGCTGGTGGGAGGCGCTGATGGAACGGCGAACCGAATGGCTCGTGGTCATCATTGCATTCGCCGCCGTGAACCTGTTGAGTGCCGCGTTCCAGGAACCGATCTCCTACCACGATGGCCGCGGTGCCGACGGTGTCGTCTACTTTGGAGTCGCGGCTCAGGTCTCGGTGCCGGTTCGTCCGGAAGGACGCGCGCCGTTCGTCTACAGGATCGGGACGCCCCTGCTTGCTGCGCTGGTTCCCGGTCGAATTCAACTGGCACACTTCGAGATCGTGAACATCGTGGCCAACGCGATCGCGTGCATGCTGCTGGTCGTATGGCTTCGCCTCTTCGTCGACGACTGGCGGGTGCGGGCAGCTCTGGCGGTCGGGTTCATCGCCCAGTGGCACGGCCCGGTCCGCTACGTCCACTACTACCCGACGATGGTAGAGCCGTGGACCCACGTGTTTCTGTTGGCCGGCCTCATCGTCATTCATCGCATCCGCGGCGATTCGACCCCGATCCGAATCGCCGCACTCGCAATGATCTCGGCTTTGGGCGTCGTGTTTCGCGAGATCGTGCTGTTAGTCCCATTGGCGTTCTGTTTTGTCGCCAATCCCCTTGCGAAGCATCGGCGACGCAGTGTGGGATCACCATCGGTTGTCGCCTACGCGGTGCCGCTCGTACTCGGGGTCATCGCATTGTCAGGCGTTCGATGGTTGTCGATCCAGGTGAACGACTACACGTTCGTTTCGCAGGCGACGCGATTCATCGCGGAAAAGCCCCCGTGGCGCTACGTGCTCT
>JAJDAM010000201.1 GCA_029261905.1 Deltaproteobacteria bacterium | reverse complement strand
CTACATCGTGACGCCGGCACGTGTCGGTCGCGAGACGGATTTCGACAAGCTTCAGCTCGAGATCTGGACCGATGGCACGGTGGCTCCGGTGGATGCACTCGCCTACGCGGCGAAGATCCTGAAAGAGCAGCTGACGATCTTCATCAACTTCGAAGAGCAAGTCGAAGCGTTGGCGCCGATCGCCGACGAGCCGACACCGCTGAACCCCAACCTCTTCAAGTCGGTCGACGAATTGGAGCTGTCGGTGCGCTCGGCGAACTGTCTGCAGAATGCGAACATCCGGTTCATCGGCGAGCTCGTGCAGCGAACCGAAGCCGAGATGCTCAAGACCAAGAACTTCGGGCGAAAGTCCCTCAACGAGATCAAGGACCTGCTGGTCTCGATGGGGCTCGAACTCGGACTTCAACTCGACAACTTCCCGGATCGCCAGGAACTCGAGAGAATGCGGGAGCGTGACGCCTGACATGCGCCATCGAGTACGTGCTGGAAAATTAGGAAGATCTCCGTATCACCGACAAGCGATGTACCGGAACCTGGTCACATCGCTTCTCGAACACGGCAGCGTGCGGACCACCGACGCCAAGGCGAAGGGGGTGCGCTCGCTGGCGGAGAAGATGATCACTCTCGGCAAGCGTGGAGATCTCCACGCACGACGTCGCGCCTTGCGGGTCATCCGCACACGTGACGTCGCTGCGAAGGTCTTCGATGAACTCGCGGACCGGTTTCGTGATCGACCGGGTGGCTACACCCGAATCATGAAGCTGGGGATTCGCGCGGGTGACGCTGCGTCGATGTCGATCATCGAACTCGTCGGTGCGGACGAAGGCGTCCCGAAGAAGAAAAAGAAGAACAAGGCTCCCGCCAAGAAGTCTGACTGATGCGGCCGGGCGCATGGGCGCTGACCGTGGCGGTCACGATCGCCGCACTGGCTGCGTTGTACGCGGGCTCAACGATTCCGCCGCCGGTCGGGCGGGGCGTACCGGCCCCGGATTTCTCGCTTCCGAGCCTGACGGGCAACCGGATCGTCGATCTCGACAGCCTGCGCGGCAAGGTCGTGCTGTTGAATTTCTGGGCGACCTGGTGCAAGCCCTGTGAAGACGAGATGCCCGCCATGGAGCGGCTGCACCGTACGCTGTCGGGCTCGGGTTTCGAACTCGTCGCGATTTCGGTCGATGACGATCGCGCGCTGGTCGAGAAATTCGCAGAGCGCCTTGGCCTGACCTTTCCGATCCTGCTGGACCCCCGCCAGGAGGCTGCGAAGGCCTACCAAACCTTTCGGTTTCCAGAGTCGCTGTTGGTCGGAAGAGACGGTGTGGTCGTCGAGCGCTACATCGGCACGAAGGATTGGGATGCGGCGGCCTACGTAGCGCGGATCCGGAGATTGCTCGACGAAACGCCGGCAGGTTGAGTCCGGCTGGTCTGAAGCGGCGTCGGGCGGTAGGCTAGGGCCAGGCCGGGGGGGCCGGCGAAGCCTCAACGGGATGGTCCAGGAGACCGCCGAAGGGGAGTCGCCCGATATGGCGACACACGAGGGGAAGGCAGTGAAACTGCTGTTGATCGGTCCGGTGCTGCTTTCACTCGGAGTCGCTGCGGGCCTCGGCTTCGTCGCACTGGGCCCCGGCTCGCGCGTGCCGACGTGGCTCGGCGGGGCGGGAGATCTGGCGCTGATCGAGAAGCAGGTCGCCGAACTGGAGGCGGAAGTCGCCGGCCTGGAACGCGAAGCCGAACTCCTGAAGTCGGATCCCTTCGCGATCGAGAGTGCGATTCGCGAAGACCTGCGCATGGCGAAAAGCGATGAAATCGTGATTCACCTGGATCGCAGCACTCGCACAAATCCTCGATTTCCTTGACGAAATCGCCTCTTCAAGCGATCTTGGCGCGACTGTGAAAGAACGCCTCCAGCGAGAGTACCACCAGGTCCTCACCCGTCTCGTCGGTTCCGACGGGGAAGTGCCCGAGATCGTGCTCGAAATCCCGCGCAACCCGGATCATGGGGATTTTGCGTGTAACGCCGCGATGTTGCTCGCCAAGCAGCTGCGCCAACCACCGCGAGTGATCGCCGAACAGATCGTCGCGGCACTTCCGGTGGGTGCCGGCCTGATCGCACGCGCGGAGGTCGCGGGACCCGGCTTCGTCAACGTCTGGCTCCGCGGTGAACAATGGCACGAACTGCTGCCGCGGGTGATGTCTGAGGACGAGCGGTTCGGGCACAGCCAGCGCGGTGCCGGGACCCGGGTGCAGGTGGAGTTCGTGTCGGCCAACCCGACCGGGCCGCTGACCCTCGGTCACGGGCGACAGGGCGTCCTGGGGGATTCGATCGCCCGGCTATTGGAGGCTGGCGGCTACGCGGTGACCCGAGAGTACTACTTCAACAACGGAGGCCGGCAGATGCGAGTGCTCGGCGACTCCGTTCGAGCGCGCTACCTCGAGCAGCTGGGCCGAGCCGCGCCGCCGGACGCGGAATCGCTGGGCGATCCGGATGCTGTGTACCCGGAAGAGATCGACGGGTTGCCGGTCGAGTTTCCGCGAGATGGCTACCAGGGTGAATACATCTCGGACATCGCACGCTCGCTGCTGGAAGAACACGGCGAGAGCCTCGTCGATGAGCCGGGAGACGGACTCTTCAAGAGCACCGCAGAAGACAGGATCTTCGCCGAAATTCGCAGGACACTCGATCGGATGAGAATCCATTTCGACGTGTATGCCGGCGAGGTCGACCTGTACTCGGCCGGCCACGTCGACGCGGCGGTAGAAGCCCTGCGTGAACGCGGACTCGTATTCGATTCGGAAGGCGCCGTCTGGCTGAAGGCGACCGAATTCGGATTGAGCCGTGACCGGGTGCTGATCAAGAGCAGCGGTGAACCGACCTACCTGCTGCCCGATCTGGCGTATCACCGCGAGAAGTTCCGCCGCGGCTTCGACCGTGTGATCGACGTCCAGGGCGCTGACCATGGCGACCAGTTTCCCTACGTGAAGCAGGCCGCGGAGTCGCTCGGTTGCCCGAAGGACGCCATCGAATTGGTGATGCACCAATTCGTCACGCTGACCCGCGGAGGCGAGCAGGTCAAGCAATCCACACGGAAGGCGACGTTCATCACGGTCGATGAACTCCTCGACGAGATCGACATCGATGTGTTTCGCTACTTCATGGTCGAGAGGAAGAGGGAAGGACACCTCGATTTCGACGTGGACCTGGCGAAAGAGACCGACTGGAAGAAGAACCCGGCTTTCTATGTGCAGTACGCACATGCGCGGACCCATGGGATCTGTCGCAAAGCCAGTACCGAAGGTGTCGCGATCCCAACCGCTTCCGATATCGACGCAGCACCGCTCGTACTGCCCGAGGAAATCGAGATCCTGAAGAAGATTTCGGAGTTTCCGGAGGTGGTCGCCCGCGCAGGAGAATCTCGCGAGCCGCACCACCTCGCCTACTACCTGCGGGAGTTGGCGGGGC
>JAJDAM010000200.1 GCA_029261905.1 Deltaproteobacteria bacterium | reverse complement strand
GGAGTTGAAGATTCCAGTGCTCGATCTTCTCCCCGAGTTCCGCGACTACGAAGGCCCCGAGTTGTGGGTCCACCCGAACAACCAACATCCAAACGAGATCGCACACGAAGTGGCCGGGCGTGCACTGTTTTCGTTCCTGGTCGACAACGACCTGGTCGAGCGCCCCGAACTTCCTCAGTTCGGCGAGTCGAGGTAGCCGAGTGCCTCCAATGCCTTGCGGGCATCGTCGGGCAGATCGGTTGCCGGCGTGGTTTGTACCGGGGCTCCAGATCGCATGGCTTCACGTCGCTGCCGATGGGCCCGTCGGAGCCTGAGCATCTCAGCCGACATCGCCGAGACGCGCTCGCGATTCTCGGAAATCAGGTTCTTTGTTTCACCGGGATCGCGATCGAGGTCGAACAACGCACGGGAACCGTTGCGCCAGTTTTCGATCAGTTTCCAGGATGACTGCGACATCGAGCGCGATCTTCGGCCGTCCAATTCGAGCATCGCGTGCACCGAACGATTCTCCGAGGCCGATTGAAGCAGTGATACACCGTCGAACGGATACGGTGCGTCGATGCCCAACAGCTCGAGCAACGTCGGCGCGATGTCGACCAGGCTCACCTGCGACGTGACACGTTCCGCCGTTACGGCTTTCGGATATCGGATGATCAATGGAACACGAAGCACTTCATCGTACAGCGTCGTGCCGTGCAGGACCCCACCATGCTCCCAGAACTCCTCTCCGTGGTCCGAGGTCAGGATCACGATGGTGTCGTCGAGCCGACCTTCCGATTCGAGCTTTTCGAGCAGCATTCCGAGCGACGCATCATTGAACGCGACTTCCCCTCGATACAGCGCACGAATTCGATCGCGATCGGCTGGCGTCAGATCATCGCGCTTGATCGCGAGTTTGTCGGTGTCGACAGGACCCGAATATTCCGCGCCGAAACGGTCGAATGCGGTTGGAGGTCCGTAGGGCCAGTGAGGATCGATCGTCAGTACGGAAAGAAAGAACGGACACGTGGCATCGTCGATCCATGAAAACAGCTGCTCGGTGACCTGGTCCGACCGGACGATGGCCTCGCCACTTTTGATGCGGCCGGGTTCGCGCCGTTCGAACAGTTGCAGGTATGTATCGAATCCCTGATCGAAACCGTAGAACGAGCCGACGTTCGGGTTCGTGACGACCGCCGCGGTTGTGTACCGGTGCTGCCGCAGCAGTTCCGCCAGCGTTTCGAGGTGAGCGGGTAGAGCACTGTCCCGACCCTGAGCGCCATGCACGTCGGGATAGAGTCCAGTCAGGATCGAACCGATGGACGCGCGCGTCCACGAACTCGGCGCCAGAGCGTTTGCGAAGAACCTTCCCTCGCGGGCGAGGCGATCGGCCGCAGGAGTTTCAGACCCCGACGCTGCATCGCGACCGATGTGATCGGCTCGCAGCGTGTCCACCACGTACAGCAGAACGTTCGGTCGGTCACACGGTTCCGGGGACGTCGATGGCTCGGGCTTCTGACCGCATGCCACACCTGCAAGCAGCACCAGAGGTATCGCAAGCGCAAGTCCCAGCAGTGGGCGCGCAGCGCGACCGTACTCGGCAACAGGCCCCCCGAAACCGTCCATTTCCAGACCTCCTGTCTCGAGCCGAGCATGCACGAGAAGAACCGACGCGGCAATCCGATCCCCCAGAACGCGACGAGCAGAATGCTCTTCGGTCTCTCGTGACGGTGTACAGGCGCCGCGGGGTCGGGCTAGAATCGGAGAAACCGAGGAGATCCCCATGTCCGAACCCGCATCGCCGACCGATCCGCTTTCGCAGATGATGATGAACAACATCCCCGAGACCGTGGAGGACATGCGCAACCTCCTCAACGGATTCGCGGGCATGCTCAACGGCGAAATGCCGGAGGTCGGAGCGTTTCACGGAAAGGTCGCGGTCGAAGGGTGCCCGGCCGAAGTCACCGCCGATGTCATCGTTCCCAAAGGCGACGGACCGTTCCCGGTGCTCGTCTATCTCCACGGTGGCGGTTGGATCTGCGGCAGCCCGACAACACACAAAAAGCTGGCCCACCGTTTCGCTGAAGCCGGCTACCTCGTCTTCAATGTCGACTATCGGATGGCGCCGGAGTACCCGTTTCCGACCCCGTTCGAAGATTGCGTCGAATCGATCCGTTGGGCGGCGCGCGTTGCCAGGCAGTACGGCGGAGACCCGAACCGCCTCGCGATCGGCGGTGATTCTGCTGGCGGGAACCTCTCCGCCGCCTCTGCGATTGCGCTGGCCGACGATTCGGCGGTCAACATCTCCGCGGCATTGCTCATCTACGGTGTGTTCGACTTCGCGACGATGGGTGCCGCAACCGCGATTTCGACACCGGGTGCACCGGCAGAAATGGCCGAGGCCGGACCGAAGTTGGTGGAGTTGATGGTCGGTTCCTATCTGGGTCCGGAGTCCGAGCGCCAGTCGAAACTGGCCGATCCGCGTGTCAGCCCGATCCACGCCGCGCATCGGTTGCCGCCATCTCACATCGTCTGTGGCGGTGCTGATCCTCTCGTCGAGCAGGCAAAGGTCATGGCCGAGACCCTCGCGAAGGCCGGGATCGAACACGACCACGTGATCGTGCCCGACATGCCTCACGGATACGCGCAGATGGAGTTCTTTCCGCAAGCCCGCGAGAGTATCGACCGGATGGTCGCGTTCTTGAACAAACAGCTCGGCTAGGCGGCTGATTCCATCGGCCGCGCTCCGGGCCGGGCCCGAGGGGAGGCCGCCGTCAGTCCCGCGGCCAGTCGGGGTCGCGTTTCTCCAAGAAGGCCTTCATGCCTTCGACCATTTCGGGCGACAAGATGGCCCGCTTGAACAGGTTGGCATCCGGTGTCGGCAACAAGCGATTCATGTCTTCTTTGACCATGGCTCGCGCGTTGGGGCCGGTGTTCCGGACCTTCTCGAGGACGACTTCCAGCTCAGCTTCGAACTCGCTGTGAGCAACGACCCGGCCGACCAGGCCCATTGCGTGCGCCTGCTGTGCGTCGATCACGTCTGCGGTGTACAGCAGGTACTTGGCGGCACCGACCCCCACGTAGGCTGCGAGTCTGGCTGACATCCACGGGTCGGGTGCCCCCCGGATCAATTCCGGCGCTCTGAACTTCGCACGATCGGATGCAATCGACAGATCGCTGTACATCAACAGGTTCAGACCGCCCGCATAACAAAGACCGTTCACAGCCGCGAGCACGACCTTGCGGCAACGTTCGAGATGGCGGAACGGAAAATGATCGGTCGGGTCGAGTTCGCTGGCGAGGCCAGCGGGATCTTCGGCCTCGCCGCTCATGTCGCCACCGACCGCGAATACGTCGCCGGTACCCGTGAGACAGAGCACATCGAGTTCGGGGTCGCCGTCGGCGAGAATTGCCGCCCTTTTCACGCCGCGATACATGTCCTGGGTCATCGCATTCTTGCGATGGACTCGATCGATGCGTACCCGCATCACGCGATTCTCGATCTCGCAAGTGAGATATCGCGAACCCAGGTCGATCGCAGTTCCTTTGGACACGTGTGATCAGTCCAACCCGTACAACGTGGCAGCGGTGTCGTGCATGATCTTGCGCAATACCTCGGGCGCGACGTCGGCCAGTACGCGCTGCGCGTAGAGCCTTGGGTGCGTGCCGACGCTGGCCGGTCCAGGCGCCTGACAGGTGGGATGCGGGTAGTCGGTCTCGAACAGGATGTTGTCGGGAAACATTTCGAGCGCGGGTTTCACGCCCCGCTCTTCGAACCAGAAACTCGCGTAGACCTGGCGTCGGAAGTACTCGCTGGGCAGCAGATCGTACTCGGGGTGCTCCTTCGCTACGCCGTTGTTGCCCCACTGCCAGTCGAGTGCCTCGACCACGAACGGAATCCAACCGACGCCGCTTTCGACCGACACCAACTTCAATTCGGGAAAGCGATGACACACGCCACCGCAGATCAGGTCCGCGATGCAACGACCGTTGTCCATGAAGGCGACTGTCGATGCGCGGGCAAAGTTGGCCTTGAACCCGATATTGGCTCGGTCGTCGACGACGTCGGATAGATCGCCGCCTCCGACGTGGAAGCTGATGTTCATGCCAGCGGCTTGTGCGGTCGCCCAGATCGGATCCCAGTGCTTGTCGCGCAACAGCGGCATGTCGAAATCTTGCGGCTGGTTGCAGAAGAGCACCGCCTTGTAGCCGAGTCCAGCGCAGCGTTCGATCTCCGCCACCGCAGCGGGAACGTCCCAGAACGGTGTTGCCATCACTGGCACCAGGCGCCCCGAATCGGCCGCACACCATTCCAGCAGAAAGTCGTTGTACGCGCGGACGCATTCGAGCATCAACTCGGGCTCGCCGATTTTCAGAAACGCGCCGGCGCCGAAGCCTCCCACGTTCGGGTACAGCACACTCGCCCAGATCTGCTCTTCATCCATGAACGCGAGCCGCGCCTTCGCGTCGAACATGGACGGGGGGATGTCGTCGTAGCTCTTGCGAAAATCCGGAGGCGTTCCCGTGTGTCCCGCCATCGAATAAGCGCCCGGCATGCCGATGGGCTGGTCACCGACCAACCAGATGTCGCGATCGCCCAACCGCTTGATGTGCGGTACCCGGTCGCCCCATTTCTTCGACACGCGGGCCGTAAACACATCGGCCGGTTCGGTGATGTGGGTGTCGATGTCGATCACCTTGAACTGGTCGAAGATCGGTTGGGGCATCGAGAGGTCTCCTGGGAACGGGGCGGGTGCACGTGGATCCGACCTTCTGGATCCCGACCTTCGACAGAGGTCTCAGGTATCGTGGACGCAGAGTATACAAACGGGAGAAGTCAGATGAGCGTATTGGAGCAGTTCAGCCTGAAAGGACAAGTGGCCGTCGTGACCGGCGCTGGCAAGGGCATCGGTCGCGGAATCGCCCGCTCGCTGGCCGAGGCCGGTGCCGCAGTCGCTGTAGCCGCGCGCAATCCCGAAGAGATCGAAGACGCCGCCCATGAGATCGAACAGTTGGGTGGTCGTGCAGTCGCAGTCCAGACGGACGTGACCGAGATGGACCAACTCGAGCGGCTCGCGAATCGCGCGACCGACGAACTGGGAACCATCGGCATCTGGGTGAACAACGCCGGCGGAATTCCGGATGCCACCGCCCGCTATTTGACCCGGATCTCCCCGGACGAATGGGACGCACAGCTCGACCTCAATCTCAAAGCCGTCTGGGCGGGATCGATCGTCGCAGCTCGATTCATGAAAGAGTCGGGCGGATCGATCGTAAACATCTCGTCGCGCACCGCACACGGCCCGCACAGCAAGAACGGCCCCTACGCCGCTGCGAAGGCGGCCGTCAACAGCCTGACGCAGACACTCTCGATCGAACTGGCCCCAACGATCCGTGTCAACGCCGTCGCACCCGGTCCGATTCCGACCCAGAACTTCCTCGAGTGCACGAACGTCGATTCGTCCCAGATTCCCGCAATGGAGAAGGCGATCGGCATCCCACTGCAACGCTTCGGTGCACCAGCCGACATCGGAGCCGCCGTAGTCTTCATGGCCTCGCCCGCCTCGAGCTGGATCACCGGTCAGTGTCTGTATGTGACAGGCGGGATGTAGAACAGAGCCAGCCTGGAAATCGCGGGCGCTTCTTCGTTCAGCTCACCTCCGAATTTCGTGTACTGTACCGCGATGCTCTGCCTTCTCGGGCACCGGAGAGCCGCGTAATGCGAGTGCGAGTCCTTGCGCTCGGCACCAACGCCCTTCGTGTCGTAGCGGCCACTTCGATGCTGTTCGCACAGGGATGCGTGACCGTCCGGCCCATTTCACCTGGACAGGCGGTCGAACTGGCACCCAACCAGGGCATCCTGGTCGTGCACCTTTCGACCAATACGCCGATCAAGAGACTCACCTTCGGCTTCGGCGGAGAAATCGTCGACCTACCGGCGGGAGAGCACGTTGCGGTGTTCGTCACCAGCAGCGGAAACTTCAGTTGGAGGAAGATCGAACTCCCTGGTGCGATTCGCCCTCGTTTCTACATGCACCGCGCAGAGAAGCAGCGCTTCAGCGTGGAGTCGGGCCGCATCAGCTATTCCGGAATGCTCCAACTCCAGCGGGAGCACGGATGGCGACTCTGGTTCCGGACGGTCGACCGCTCAGCCGTGGCGGTCGGGATGCTGCGTGAGCGCTACCCGAAACTTATGGAGCGCTATCCCATCGTGTACACAGGAACAGGTCGAAACGTTTTCTTGGAGCACCACCGCGCGGCCCTCCGGGAAGGACCCCGACCGGCGTCGAACCGGTCGGAAGAAGGGACGACCCAACCGTGATCTGCGCGCGCACCCTCGCCACCGCGCTGTTGTTTGCATCGCTTGCAACGGTCACATTGGCCGATCCACCTCGACGGGTGACTGGCGACAGCGCGGCAGAGACGTTCTTCAGCGAACCGACACTCAGGGCGATCGAACTCAACCCGTCGGGAACACACGCCGCTGCCCACGCGCTGTATTCGGGGAGCCACGGCATCCTGATTCAAGAGCTGGCGACCGGTGCCGTCGAGCCGGTCTTTCTGACAGAAGAACCGATCGTTTTCGGTTGGATCGACAGCGACACGATCGCCGTCCTGGTCGAGGGAAAGGTGCGGCCCAGGACACGCCTGGTGGAACTCACTCAACGCGAGTCAGGTCTCGATTTCGAAGTGCGCCGCGTCAGGGCAAAGGGGCTGCCGGATTTCACCGGCATGCTCGCGTCGACCGACGATACGCTGCTGTGGTCGACGTATACAGACGGCAGCAGTTTCGCATACCGGGTTCCGACCGATGAACTCGTCGAACCCCACGGGAAAGAACGACTCCCCGACCGAAAATATCAGGTCGCGCACTCGCCCGGGATGGTCTTGAAATGGGTATCCGACCGTAACGGCGTCATGCGCGCAGCGTTGACCCGGCAAGATTCGGAGGACTCGGAATTCGCGCTGCGGTACCGCGACGATGCCGAATCCAAATGGCGCGAACTCGGACGCTGGGACGACGAAGAAGACGTCGCCATACCCGTGGGACTGGCCTCCAACGATCACGACCTGCTCGTGCTGAGCCGCAACCAACGCGACACGCGGGCGTTGCTCGAGTACCACGTCGATGATCCGCGGTTCGGCCGAGTCATCTACGCCGACCCGGGCACCGACGTCAGCGGCGTTCTGTATGACTTTCACGGGGCCGAAGTGCAAGCCGCCGTCTACGAGCGAAATGGCCTGCGCCGGTACCATCACCTCTCCGAGTTCGGAACCCAACAACAGCAGTGGCTCGACGAGAGGTTCCCCGGCCAGAGCGTGGCCGTCACCAGCGTGACGCGCGATCGCACCTGGCTGTCGATCTTGGTGACCGGTCCGCGCAACCCGGGAAACTTCTATGTCGTTCGGACGAAGGACCACCGGGTCGTGGACATCGGGAAGGCGATGCCCCAGCTGAACCCATCAGTGCTCGTCGACGTGCGCTTCCTGAAAGTGGAGTCTGGCGACGGAACCCAAGTAGAGGCCTACCTGGCGCTGCCGCTTCGCTTCGAAGGGGACCGGCCTCCTCTGGTCGTCATGCCACACGGCGGCCCGATCGGCGTCCGCGACGACCGGGACTTCAATCCACTCGTGCAGTACCTCGCAGCCTCGGGGTTCGCAGTCCTCACAGTCAACTATCGCGGCTCTGACGGCTACGGTCGCGCGTTTCTCAATGCCGGACGCCGACAATGGGCGAAGGGGATAGAGGGCGACATCGACGCCGCCGTGGTTCGGGTCATCGCCGACGGGGTAATCGACCCGAAGCGGGTATGTATCTCAGGCGCGAGCTACGGAGGATACTCGGCGCTCATCAGCGTCACCCAATACCCCGATCGATATCGCTGCGCCGCCAGCCTAGCTGCACCGACCGACGTCCTGCTCCTGTTCGAATCCAGCGATTTCGCGGCGACCGAGGACGGACGACGCGAGATGGCGCGAATCGTCGGCGACCCGGAGACAGAGTCAGAACACCTCGTCGACATTTCGCCGGCGTACCGCGCGGCCGACATCGACGTTCCCGTATTCATTGCCCACGCTGAAAACGACCGGCGTGTCGACATCGAGCATGCCTACAGAATGAAGGCGATGCTCGAGGCCAACGAAAAGGACGTCGAGTGGATGGTGCTCCGCGAAACCGGACACTCACCGTCCCGAGAAGAGCTTGTCCGATACGTCAAAGTGCTACGTCGATTTTTCGAACTTCACCTCAATCGCTGATCCGGTCATCCATACGGTCTAGCTACGCCGCACTCCAGTGCGCGACGAGTGCGTCCGCTGCAGCCTCAGCTCCTTCGAACATCCACCAGTGACCGAGCCCTTCGAGGGTGAGGGTCTTCGCGCCGAGAGTTGCCGCCACCTCCGAGGCCACTTCCGGTGTACCCGCATAAGGGTCGTCCGTCGGAATGATCACCAGGCCCGGTCGGTGTTCGGCCCCGGCTGCGCGCTCGCCGAGTTCGCGCATCGCGGGTTGGGCCGCCGATCGGTAGAGGCCGAGAATGCAGCGGGCCATTTCGTCATCTTGAGCCGCAGCGATCGACGAAGCAACTTCAGCGGGAAGACCGAGGCCAGCCAAGATCGCTGAGCGCTCTTCTGGATTTCCCCCCGTCAACGCTGCGATCGCCTGCTCGCCGATTTCCGGCGTCTGCCATGCCTGCGCCATGTCGTGCCAGACGTAGTCGGAATGAATGAGCCCGGCGCAATCTGCCGCCCAGCTGCGAAGCAGGTCGGGCCGCTCCGACAGCACCCCATAGACGTGGCCCGCTCCCCAGTCGTGGCCCACGACGTCGACATCACCACCGAGTGCCTCGAGTTCGCCGATCAACCAGGCGCCGTAGTTGGCCCGGGTCGGCTGCCAATCCGTTGGCGTCGGTACGCCGAAACCGGGTGGCGAGAGCAACTCGACATCACCGACGCCGCGGCGCTTCAACTCGCCAACGATCGTCTGCCATAGGGCACAGGTCTCCGGAACTCCGTGAACGAACGCTTTCGGCATCTGTCACTCCCTTGTCAATAAAAGTTTCATCAAATATGGGCATCAAAAAAGGGCATCGAAGAACGCCATTCCGAACGTCATTTCGAACAATCGCATTGGTGTGTCGGTCACGAACCCAAGACCGCAATCAAGCAATGGAGGTGCGAGACGACGCCAACGCGAGATACAGCGCCGCTCCGATTCCACCCGATCCGAACACCATGCACATCACCATGATCTGATAGCGGACCGCGACCTCAGGCTCGACACCCGACAAGATCTGGCCGGTCATCATGCCGGGAAGCGATACGAGCCCGACCGCGAGCAGTCCATTGATCTGTGGAATCAACGCAGCATCCAGCGCGACATGGCGCGCCTCGACGATGGACGCAGAGCGCTCCCGCTCCGATTCGAATCGCTCCGCGGCCAGGCTGACCGAATTCATGGCATTCGCGAAGATCATACCCGCAAGCGGCACGACAGAGCTGGGTTCGAACCATCGCGGCAGGTCGAGCACGAGTTGGGTGACGATCGCGAGCATCGCCAACCCGCTCGTCGCGATGGCTGCCAGCGCGCACGGGTAGAGCGCCATCCCCCGTTGCTTCAGCGGGCGCAGTGCGATCCACGCCGAGATGCCGATCATCAACGCAATCACGAAAACGATCACGACCGGTTCGTCCGTTTCGAATACGTAGGTGAGCACATAACCGACAGCAAGCAGCTGCACGAGCATCCGTCCGTTGGCGCAGAGGGCGGTTCGCGCATTGAGCTGCCAACGGTGCATGATGGCGAGCAGCAACGCGATCGGAACGAACGCGATCAGGAGATGGGCCAGCGGGATAGTCGGGAGCGTCGAGTTCATGCGCCCGATGATACCTGGACGCCCTCGTGCCGTGAAAGCCGCCGGTACGGGCCGAATCTCGACGACGCCGGGTTATAGTCTGCCGGACTCGTTCCAAGCGTCTTTGGGTCGACGAGAGTCGGTCCGGGTATCGCTTGAACCACCGGGAGGACACATGGCTGCAGATCGCGACGGATTTGGCGGAAAGATCGGGCGGACGATTTCGGAATCTTCACCGTGGTGGCCCGAGACGCCCAAACCGCGCGACGGCAGCCCGAACGTCGTCGTGCTGCTGTTCGATGACACCGGCTTCTCGCACTTCGGTTGCTACGGCTCGACGATCGAAACGCCGAACATCGATCGTCTGGCCGCAGGCGGGCTTCGGTACACGAATTTCCATACCACCGCTCTGTGTTCTCCGACGCGTGCGTGCCTGCTCACCGGGCGAAACCACCACTCGGTCGGCATGCGCGCCGTCTCGAATTTCGACACCGGTTTCCCGAACATGCGCGGATTCATTCCAACCAGCGCCGCGACACTCGCCGAGATGTTGCGCGAACAGGGCTACGGCACCTTCGCGACCGGCAAATGGCACCTCGCGCCGATGGAGCAGTGCTCGGCGGCCGGCCCCTTCGACCACTGGCCACTGCGACGCGGCTTCGATCAGTTCTACGGCTTCCTGCAAGGCGAGACCGATCAGTTCCATCCCGAACTGACGCGTGACAACCACCACATCGAGCCGCCTGCCAGCCCGGACGAGGGGTACCACGTCACCGAAGACATCATCGATCGGTCGATCGGCTACATCCGCGATCAGAAGTCACTCCTTCCCGAAAAGCCGTTCTTTCTGTACTGCTGCTTCGGCGCCACCCACGCGCCGCATCAGGCCCCCGAAGCACTGCTCGCCAAATACCACGGTCGTTTCGATTCGGGGTGGGATCATGCGCGCGACACCTGGTTTGCTCGTCAAATCGAACTCGGGATCGTCCCGCCTGGGACCCAGCTGGCACCGCTGAATCCCGGCGTCCGGCCGTGGGACGAACTCAGTGCCGACGAACAGGCCTTTGCGGCCCGCTTGCAGGAGGCCTTCGCGGCCTTTCTCGACCACACCGACCAGCAGATCGGGCGCCTGGTCGAATTTCTCGACAGCCTCGACGAACTCGACAACACACTCGTGTTACTGCTGTCGGACAACGGCGCGTCGCAGGAAGGCGGTCCGGCTGGCGTGCGTGATGAATTCAAATACTTCAACGGCATTCCCGAAGACATCAGCTCGGCGATCGAGCACCTCGACGAGATCGGTGGTCCGCACAGTCACTCGAACTATCCGTGGGGCTGGGCACAGGCGGGGAACACTCCACTCAAGCGCTACAAGCAGAACACCCACGCGGGTGGCGTTCGCGATCCGCTGATCATTCACTGGCCCGAAGGCATCGCTGACAAAGGCGGCATTCGCCACCAGTTTCACCACGTGACCGATCTCCTTCCCACCGTATTGGAAGTGATCGGCGTCGACGCACCCGACCATTTCAACGGCGTCGCGCAACAGCCAGTCGCCGGAGTCAGCATGGCCTACACGTTCGAACAGGCTGGTGCGCCGACCGAGAAGAAAACCCAGTACTTCGAGATGTTCGGGCACCGTGGAATCTGGCACGAGGGATGGAAGGCGGTCGCGTTCCATCGCGCGGGTACGGATTTCGAAGAGGATGAGTGGGAGCTCTACCACCTCGACGAAGACTTCTCGGAATGCAACAACCTCGCTCGAGAACGGCCCGAAAAACTCCGCGAACTCATCGAGCGCTGGTGGGCCGAAGCGGGTGAACACCACGTGTTGCCGCTCGACGACCGCACCGTACAACTGTTTGCCGGTTCGCGACGCCCGGGTACGACACGCGCCCGAGATCCGTTCATCTACTACCCGCCGATCTCCCACATTCCATCCGATGCCAGCCCACCGTTGGGCAACCGCTCGTGGAAACTCACAGCCGAGATCGACCGCTCGAGTCCGGAACAACAGGGCGTGATGGCTGCCGTCGGAACGATCAACTGCGGCTTGACGTTCTACCTGAAGGATCGGCATCTCGTGTTCGACTACAACTGGTTCGGAGAGCACACCAAGGTGGTTTCAGCCGAAGAGGTTCCGCTCGGCGAGGTCGTCGTTGGCGTTCGATTTACTCGTGTCGACAACCGCGGCGAGGTGGTGTTGACGATCGGCGATCGCGAAGTCGGTGCCGGTGGTGTTCCCCGCATCCTGCGGATGATCTCTTCGACCGGCCTCGATGTCGGCCGAGACGGGTTGTCGGGCGTGACGAATGACTATGAAGCCCCATTCGAATTCACAGGGTCCATCGCGCGGGTGATCGTCGAACTCGTGCCGCGC
This sequence comes from Deltaproteobacteria bacterium, assembly GCA_029261905.1. Lineage (GTDB taxonomy): Bacteria > Myxococcota_A > UBA9160 > UBA9160 > SMWR01 > JAJDAM01. Next base: position 6,899 of record JAJDAM010000200.1, on the reverse strand, counting down.
GCGCCTCGACCCGAGGACCGCGAACTCGAAGCGCGCGTCGAACTCGCGCGTGAGTGACGAGCCCGGCGTGCCTTGTTGCTCGCCATCCCGATCGGGAAGTGCTCCACCGGGGCACGACGAACCGAGCGCGACGCCTCGCGCTTCCCAATCGCAACAGCACGAAGGAATGGTGCGAATCGGTCCCGGGTCGTTTTGGATGGGGAGCGAAGGGCCCTCCGCGATTCGGGCCGACGGTGAAGGCCCGGTCCGGGAGGTTTCGCTCGACGCATTCTGGATCGACCAGACCGCCGTCTCCAATGCGGCGTTCCGAGAATTTGCAGAGGCGACGGGATACCAGACGGACGCCGAGCGAATCGGCTGGTCGTTCGTGTTTGCCGGTCTGCTGCCAGACGATTTCGCAACCACCCGCGGAGTCGCGCACGCGCCGTGGTGGAGGCAGGTCGACGGAGCGAACTGGCACCGGCCCAGTGGGCCGCAGTCGAACCTCGATGCGCTCGACGACCACCCAGTCGTCCACGTCAGCTGGCGGGACGCCAACGCCTACGCAGAGTGGATCGGGAAGCGACTGCCAAGCGAGGCGGAATGGGAATGTGCGGCGCGCGGCGGACTCGACCAGAAGCTCTACCCATGGGGCAACGAACTCACCCCCGCTGGCGCTCACCGCTGCAACATCTGGCAGGGCACGTTTCCGTCCGACAACCGAAACGAAGACGGCTTCTACGCCACCGCCCCGGTCGATCAGTATGAGCCCAACGGCTACGGGCTGTACAACACGACCGGAAACGTCTGGGAATGGTGCAGCGACTGGTTCTCGACTACATTTCATAGTGTCGGAAGCCAGGTCGGACCCACAGGCCCCGCGACCGGAAGCCACCGCGTGATCAAAGGCGGATCGTTCCTCTGTCACGCGTCGTACTGTTTTAGGTATCGCGTCGCGGCTCGAAGCGCGAACACGATCGATACGAGCATCGGCCATACCGGGTTTCGCTGTGCGAGCGACGACCCCATTTGATCGGCGGCCACCCCTCAGGCACGCCCTGTGGTGCCTGAGGGGCTGGGCATCGTGCTTCAACAACCTGATGGCGATCGTGCTGCATTCGCTGGGCAAGAGCCCCACGACCATCCGTCTGCGGCACTGGTGATGTGCACGGGTGGAGTCGTTGGCGCCGTGTTGCTCTATCTCGCATTCCTTCCCCCCGAGCGCTACCTGCTCTTCATCGAACCCCGCGCCGAGGTGGGTGCGACCGCGAACTGAAGCGCTCCCGTTCGGCCTCTCGCGAGATCGTTCCCATTGATCCGCTGTGATTGCGCCGTAAGCCAGATCCCCGATTGACCCGAAGTGTGCAGCCGGGGGCTGCGGGCTCCGGACTGTGCTAGCTCACACGAGTCGGCGCCCGGGGAGATGAAACCAGAATGGCGAAACGCATGGCGCTGGTTGCAGGGATCGCCGGCATTTTGGCGATCGTGTACTTCAGCGGATTGTTCGATCTGATCTCGGACCCCGACCGAGCGCGAGCCGCTCTCGAAGACCTCGGGGTCTGGGCGCCGGTCCTGTACGTACTGGCTTTCGCGCTCCTCGAACCGTTCTTCGTGCCGGGGATCGCGTTCATGATCCCTGGCGGGTTCGTTTTTTCTTTTCCGCAACTCTTCGCGCTGTCATGGATGGGCTCTGTCGGCGCCGGCATCGTCGGCTTCAGTTTTGCGCGAACCCTGGGCCGCGAATTCGCCGAAAGTCGCATCCCCGAGCGCCTGCGTCGTTACGACGAGCAGTTGGCCACGAACGGACTCCGGACGGTGATCCTGGTGCGCCTCGTGCTGTTTCTCGCCCCACCGGCACACTGGCTGCTCGGCCTGTCGCAAGTGCGCTTTCCCACCTTCGTATTGGGGACCGCGATCGGCTTCCTGCCCGGCATCGGACTCAGCACCTACCTGATCGTATTTCTCGGCGAGTCACTCGGCGATTGGATCAGCGATCGTCCGCCCGGCACCTTCGCCGTCCTCATCATCGCCTTCATCATCGTCAATCGAATCAGGGCACGAATCAAGAAGAAGCGGGAGCTCGCCGAGCAGCGCGACGGCGATGCGCAAACGTCGGACGTCGACTCCAGCTCCACTTGATCCCGGAGTCGCTCTGTTCTCAGCGTCCCTTGAAATTGGGCCGACGCTTCTCGATGAACGCGCGGACCGCCTCACGATGATCATCGGTTCGCGCGGTCGCGACGATGCCCTCTGCCTCGTGCGCCAGGCAGGTGTGTAGATCGGTGCGCAGTGCCCGATCGAGATTCGCCTTCATGTAGCGATACGCGACCGTCGGCCCGGCCGCGAGTTCACGCGCCCACGCGAGTGCCGATTCGCGCAGCAATTCGTCCGGGACCACTCGATTGACGATTCCCAAGTTCTCGCAAGTCCGGGCATCGATGCGCTCGGAACCGAAGAACAGCTCTCGCGCCTTCGCGGTACCGACCAGCTGGGTCAAGAAGAAACTGGCGCCGTAGTCGCCCGCGAGACCGATATTCGCGAACCCGGTCGTGACGAACGCAGATTCGGCCGCGATCCGCAGGTCGCAGGCCAGCGCAATCGATAAGCCGGCCCCCGCCGCTGCCCCGGGGAGCGCCGCCAGGGTCGGCTTGGGGAGATCGTACAGCGCGCCCGTCAGCGCCACCTGTCGCTCTCGCAGATCTTCGACGGCCGCTTCGGCAGTGCGCGGCGCGCTCTGCACGCCGGCACGACTCGGTCCGCCCTGCCCCCCCATCCCCTTGATGTCACCGCCCGCACAAAACGCCTTCCCCGCGCCAGTGATCAGCACACTGCGCACGTCGGGATCTTCGCCGAGCTTTGGAAGCAGTTCCCGCAGCGCCGGGCTCAGTCGATCCGAGAGTGCATTGCGGGATTCCGGGCGGTTCAGCGTGATGACCGCGACACCCCTGTCGAGCTCCGCCAACAGCTCGTCGGTGCCCGTATCGAGCGGACGGGATTCAGTCGACATGGAACAGAATCTACCCCGATTCGAAATGCTTCGGAAGCGGAGGCGGCGAGGGTGGGGTTGGCCCTAGAAACAACCGGAGACCCAGCTCGACACACAGCCCACTCGCGCTGTTAGACTCAACCTCCCGGCCCAGACCCCAATGGTCGCACCAGGAACACGGAGATTCCATGATCGAGAGCACCTTCGAAATCGAAACCCCCGATGGACAGATGGAGTGCTTTTCGGTCCACCCCGATGGCACCGGCCCGTTTCCCGCGGTGATCCTGTACATGGATGCGCCGGGCATTCGCGACGAACTGCGCGACTTCTGCCGACGCATCGCCGCTGAGGGTTACTACGCGCTACTGCCCGACATGTACTACCGGATCGGCTTCCGTATGACGCGCTTCGACGACCAGGGCATGAAGGACATGTTCGGCGCGATGCGAAGCCTGAACAACGAGCTGGTCATGCGCGACACCGGCGCGATGCTGTCGTTCCTCGCGTCGGAACGCGCGGTCGCAAAGGGACCGAAGGGCTGCATCGGTTACTGCATGAGCGGTCAATACGTGGTGTCCGCCGCCGGCGCCTATCCGGACGATTTCATGGCAGCAGCGTCCCTGTATGGTGTCGGAATCGTCACGCAACAGAGTGACTCCCCGCACCTGTTGGCCGACAAGATGAAGGGCGAGCTCTACCTCGGTTTTGCGGAGACCGATGAGTATGTCGAAGACAATGTCATCGCCGACCTGCGAATCACCCTCGACGAACACCATGTCGACTATCGGCTCGATGTATGGCCGGGCACCCACCACGGTTTCTGCTTCCCGCAGCGTATAGGTGCCTACCACGAAGAGTCGGCCGAAAAGGTGTGGGAACTCGTCTTCGATCTCTTCAAGAGAAAGCTGACCGGATAAAGAGTTGGCGGCATCCCGAGCTTCCGCTCGGGCGCGACCCGTAGCAGATGGAATCTACAGATCTGCGTACCAGTCCAGTGCCTGACGCTGGAAGTCACCCGAAGGCCAGTGACGACCCCCCTCGTCGACCCGAAACTCGACGCGATAGCCGGCGGCTTCGAGACTGGCGCGCATCGGCAACGCGACCTGCTCGAACGAGAACAGTTCGTCATGCGTGCCGTACTCGAGCAGCAATTCCGGCTTGGGATCGTCGTCTGTCACGAAGGTATTGTCGTACGCGACGAACCCCGCCGCCCAGGCCATGACCGCGCGAACGATCCGCGGGTTCGACAAGCCGATCGACAGCGCATAACTCGCGCCATCCGAGTAGCCGACCAGCGCCTGCCGTCGTTCATCGATCGGGTATCGCCGATAGATCAGATCGTACGCAAACTCGAGAAAATCGAGATCGGGGCGCCCAGCCCCGGTGATCAGATCCCAGGTCGGTTGAATCGATCGAGGCACCAGAAACAGCGCGTCGCGCGCGTCGGGTTCGCCGCGGCAAGCCTTCACGAGCATCTCGTCCTGCCGACCCGCACCGTGAAACACGGTGATCAATGGATAGCGTCTGTCCGGATCGATCCGAGACGGGGTCAGTAACATCGCCCGATGCTCGCCCCATTCGACCGGGACTTCACCGGTGGGCGACGGCTCGTCGCGGCTTTCCACCGTCTTGTGACTGATGCGCAGCGCCAGCGTATCCACGCTCGGAGTGTAGTTCGAGCCGATCGGGTGCGCCTCGATCGACCTTTTTGTACAGGTATCACTTTGTTTATCTGAGAAGTTACCCTGTTGCCGACGGATCAATCGGGGGCGAGGGTGACGATCGAGCTGGATGCGCGAAAGCGCGCACTGCTGCTTGGCAGCGTGCTGGCCGTGACACTGCACGCCTTCGACGAATTGTCCGTCGTCACTGCGCTGCCGGTGATCGTCGCGGATCTGGGTGGCCGCCACCTGTACGGTTCCGCGTTCTTTTCGTACGTACTCGCGAGCATCGTCGGATTGGTCGGTGCCGGTTGGCTTGCAACCCGTTACGGACCGAGACGCCCGTTGGGATGGGGGCTCGCCGTATTCGCCTTTGGATTGGCGTTGGCCGCCTGCGCTCCCTCCATGGCGGTCGTGGTCGTCGCGCGCGCCTTCCAGGGCTTGGGCGGTGGGATCTTGAACACGGTCGTGCTCGTGATCGTGAACCGAACCTTCGAGAACGCCGAGCGTCCGCGGGTGATGGCCTGGATGGCGACTGCGTGGGTCGTGCCCTCGCTGCTCGCCCCGGCGGTCGCAGGAGCCGTCGCGGAAGCGTATGGCTGGCGTTGGGTATTCGGCGGGTTGTTGCCGCTGGTGGCGATCGCGGCGGGCTTGGCGATGCCGGCAATCCGATCGCTCGGCGGAAGCACTCCAGACCGGAGCTTCATCAGCGAAGCTTCCGGCGGCATCCGGCTCGCGATCGGACTGGGCCTGATGCTGTCGGGTTTGGCGCAGCAGATGACGATCTGGACACTTTGCGCGGTGGTCGCTGGTGCCGCGATCGCGCTGCCAGCACTGGCTCGAATTCTTCCCGCCGGCTTCCTTCGCGCGGCCCCGATCGTCCCAGCCGCGATGGCAACCAAGTTCCTGCTCGCTTTCGCGTTCTTCGGTACCGAGGGATTTCTGCCGCTGGCCCTGACCGAAATTCACGGAACCACTGCATCCTTTGCCGGCCTGTCTCTGACGACTGCGGCACTTTCGTGGAGTGCGGCAGCACAGTTGCAAGCGCGGCTGGCGGACCGGTTCTCGTCGCGCAGCCTCTGTGCGCTGGGCTGCTCGATCGTCGCACTGTCGATCGCGTCGCTGTATCCGGTGCTCGATCCCGACGTGACGCCCGCTGTGGCGCTGGTTGCGTGGGCCTTCGCGGGTGCCGGTATGGGGATTGCGTACAACACGATCACGACGACCGCGATGGCGTACTCGCCCAAAGGGAAAGAAGGAACGCTGTCGACCTCGCTCGGTGTCGCGGATGCCGTCGGGATCAGCCTCGGAACAGGATTGGCGGGTGCGCTGGTGGCATTCGGCGACCGGTCGCAGTGGGCGACTGCGGATTCGCTCGGAATCTCGTGGTTGTGGATGGGCGCCGTCGCAGCAGTCGCGGTCGTGGCGAGTCTTCGGCTCGGATCCGGCGTGGTGGGAAAATTGGAGCACGAATCGAGCGGCTGACTACACCCGTCGGTTGCTCGCTGCCGTAGGATTTCACGACCCTGCAGGCGTGATTGCGCATGCGGCAGCATCAAACCGTCGCACTACACCGCCCCTTCCGCCGCCCAAGCCGCGAATTCCACAGAGACTTTCCGGAGTTCGTCAAGTTTCACTGCGATGCGGTCGAAACCCACCAAACGATTGTTTCAATCAGTCGTCCGATCCGCGACGAGCGCCTCCCACGCAAATTCGGGGTTGGAGAAGTCTGGGCGTGCCGCAAATGGCGATGCCTGAGAGGGTGAAATGGCAGCGGAAAAATCGACTTCCGACGACTCTGGCGCGAGTTCGCGCGAGCGAATCCTGAACGCGGCAGAAAAATTGTTCTCTGAGCAGGGCATCTCCGGAACATCGCTTCGAGCGCTCACGCGGGAGGCGGACGTCAACCTTGCCTCCGTCCACTACTACTTCGGATCCAAAGAAGCACTGCTCGACGCAGTGATCGATCGACGTGCAACTCCGATCAACGCGCAACGCCTGGTCGCGCTCGACCGCCTGACGACGTCTGGCGACCCCATTGATGTGGAAGCCATCCTCAAAGCCTTCCTGTTCCCTCCCCTCGATGCGATCTTCGAATCAAAAGAAGAAGAGCAGCGTCTCGGACGGTTGACCGCACGGATCGAAGCGCAGCCACGGGAACTCGTTGAATCTCTGTGCCGCAAACACTTTGCCGAGGTCTCGACTCGCTTCGTCGAAGCACTCCAGAGCGCGTTGCCGCAGCACCGGAAAGACCTCGTCGCCGACCGGTTCGA
>JAJDAM010000199.1 GCA_029261905.1 Deltaproteobacteria bacterium | reverse complement strand
CGCCGGATATCCGTGTCGAAGGTCACGTCACCGCACGCGTGTATGCGCCGTGCTTCGAGCGCCGATCGGAGTACCAACCACCAATTCAAGAAATCGGGAAGGCCGCCTTCGGGCATGTCCAACAGACGGTTGCTCATCAGCGCGATCGGGGTGGTCTGGTCGTAGACGATGTCGCTCAACTGCTCGCCGGTGAGGCGCACCCGTGGTGTGGAGCCTTCGTCTGGGTTGCCCGACCGGACCGACACGCGGTCTTCGTGCCATGCGAGCGTCCACGGCTCACCATCGGTCTCGATGCAGAAATCCGAGAGGGGCAGTTCGCCGGCGCCCGGTGCGATCAGAGCCTGCCTCTCGTCGAGGAGCGGCGGAAGCGTCTTGCCGAAAAAATCCCCGGCGGAAACCGGAGGCTTCTCCGAGTCGACCTGGGTGCGCAGATCTACAGACATTGGGATTCCCCGCGACGGTTGTCGGACCGGTGAATCATACCAGGAACCGCATACACATCCCGGTACCGGTCAAAAACCGCCATGGGCGCCATTTCCTCGAGGTCGATGATGTCGAACTCCGCGCTGTGTTTCGGTACCGAGTCGCTATCCCAGCCCACCGTCCTGGTCCAGGCCGTTCATGCCGGCGTTCAGCCGCGCGTCGCCGACCAGCTTGCGAACGATCGGACCCAGCAGGGTCGGGTCCTGGACCGGCTCGACGGACGGGCCGCGATGCCAACCCTCGGCGACCGCGAGGACTCGTCCCGACGATTCGAACACGCGGCCCGTCACGTCGCTCGAGTCGCGACTGGCGAGCCAGGTCACGATGGGGGCGATCCAGCGCGGGCTCTGGGCTTCGCGCATTTCGTCGGTGATCTCACCGGGTTGCAGGTCTTCGGTAAGGCGCGTCAACGCACCGGGCGCAATGCAGTTCACCGTCACGCCGTAACGCCCGAGCTCGCGCGAAGCAATCACCGTGAACGCGGCAATCCCCGCCTTGGCGGCGCCGTAGTTCGTCTGCCCTGCATTGCCGTAGATGCCCGACACCGACGTCGTGTTGATCAACCTCGCGTCGATGGCCTGGCCGGCCTTGCTCTGTTCCCGCCAGTAGCTCGCGGCATGGTGGGCGGGCGCGAAGGTGCCCTTGAGATGAACGTTGATGACCGCGTCCCACTCTTCTTCTTTCATGTTGACGAGCATGCGGTCGCGCAGAATCCCTGCGTTGTTGACCAACGCGTCGAGACGGCCATAGGTATCGATGGCCTGGCGGATCATTCCGCGTGCTGCGTCGAAATCGGCGACGTTCGCACCGTTCGCGATCGCCTCTCCGCCCTTGTCGCGAATTTCGGCAACGACATCGTCCGCGGGACCCATGTCCTCGCCCTCTCCGTCGCGCGCGCCACCCAGGTCGTTGACGATGACCTTGGCACCGTGCTCGGCCAGCATGAGTGCGTACTCCTTGCCAATTCCTCGTCCAGCCCCGGTTACGATGACGACGCGATCTTCACAGAACGTGCTCATGTCACTACTCCTTGTTCGAAAACGTTTCCTCGACGATAGGTGCCGAGACAGACTCTCGCGCGGCCTGTCCGGGAAGCGAAATCAATGCTGGCGTGTACCGCCGGGGATCGCCACACGTGTATGATTTCTCGGGTGAAATATTCTGCAGATTGGGCTGCGGCCCTGGATGTGGGGAAACCGAGGTGAATCGATGGCTTCCGTAAAGAGCACAGCTCCACAGTTTCTCGTGGCCGATCTGACCGAGACGCTCGCCTTCTACAAGAATCGCCTCGGCTTCATCATCGATTTCGTATACCAGGATTACTACGCCAACGTCTCGCGAGATGGGGCGACGATCCATCTGAAGTGCGCACCCAAGATCGAAGCCGAACGCGCACATCGCAAAGCGGGCGAACATCTCGACGCGTATTTGGACGTCGTCGGGGTTCGAGACCTCTACGAAGAGTTCGCCGATCGCGGAGTCACGATCTTTCGCCCACTCGAGAGTCGGCCCTGGGGCAGGCTCGAGTTCTACCTCGAAGACCCCGATGGATATATCCTGTGCTTCTCGGAGGCCATCGAGGGCTGATCGCGTGCGCACATCGCACTCGACCCGAGAGGTTTCAGAGCGGCGCGACCGGTACGCTCATCGCGGGGGCCTCGGTTCCGCCATCCACCTGATAGATCTTCCCGGTCACCCACCCCGCGGCGGGTGACGCCAGATACAGCGCGCAAGCGGCGACGTCTTCTACGCTGCCGGGTCGGCCCATCGGCGTGTTGCGTTCGAACTGTTCGCGCAGGGCGTCGTTGGTGAGCACGACTTCGAGTGCATCGGTCGCGATGCCACCGACCGAAATGGCGTTGACGCGAACCTTGGGAGCGACCTCGGCCGCAAGGTTTCGGGTCATCATGTTCAGTGCCGCCTTGCCGGACGCGTACGCGACGAAGGCGGTCTGCACCATGTCACTCGAGCGCGACGAGATGTTGACGATCGATCCGGAGCCCGCGGTTTCGACCATCTTCGGGATGCACAGTCGCGAAAGCAGGAAGGCCTGCGTCACGTTCATTCGCAGCGCGCGCTCGAAGTAGCCCTCGCTGGTATCGAGCGCTGCACGGGGGCCGGTTCCGCCCGCGTTGTTGACGAGCACATCGATGCGCCCGAATTCATTCAGCGTCGCGTCGACCAGCTGCTCGAGATCGGCAGTCACGACCACGTCGGTCCGGACCGCGAGTGCGCGTCGCCCGCGCGCGCGAACGTCCTCGGCGGCGGCCTCGATATCGGCTTCGGTCCGGGCGGCACAGACGATGTCGGCACCGGCTTCGGCAAACGCGAGAGCGATGCCACGGCCGATCCCTTTGCCGGCACCGGTCACGATCGCGACCCGATCCGTCAGTTTGAAGCGATCGAGGATCATCGGGCCAGTTCCGGCGCTGCGCGCCCCGCCACCAGCGGCAGGTCGAGATACGTCTTGATTCCCGGCTCGGCCTGGCACACATACGGAATCGCGCTCACGACGTGGATTCCCGTCGCGACGATACCGGGATTGCGCTTCAGCCCGGCTTCGATCGAAACCGGGTGCCAGCCGTGGAACGTGACCTTCGACGACGGATCGCCGGTGACCTCGATTTCGAATCGCTCTCCTTCAGGACCAAAGCTCCAAGCCGGATCGAAGCCTTCTTCACCCATGAACCAGTTCGTGTGCACGGTGATGACGGCTTCGCCGCGAACGGTTCCCTGCCAGGTGAATCGCTGTGCGGCCACGAGCCCCGGTTCGATCGGCCCGATCGGAGAATCGATCGGCCGTGTCGCGACCGCCACTTCGTGATGAGTGCGCTTGGTTTCGTCGAGCGCGAAACCGAGCGCGTCGGAGATCATGTCGACCGATTCGAGGAACCCGCCGCCGAGTACGTCCAGCATCGGGCTCTTGGCCGCTTCTTCGGGTGTCTTGCCGAAACCCATGATCTCACTGATCACGTAGGGCGCGCCGTAGGTGCGGATGTCGGAGAACTCCTCGGCTCGCACGTGCGTGATGTTCCGCGAGAGCGCCGAAACCATCAAAGGGAATCGTTCGGTGATCCCGCCCGGATGGATGCCGGTACCGTGGAGGGTGGCGCCGCCGTGTTGGCAGGCCGCTTCGAGATCGGAGACGTCCCGCTTGCCGGGATAGAAGTATCCGAGCGGAGTGACGACGTTCTTACCCGACTCGAGAATTCGCACGATCTCTTTGCGGTTCGCGACGATCGGTGCGTACATCACGCAATCCGCGTCCAGCGCCAACAACGCATCGATATCATTGGTGGCGGTCACGCCCAGTGGTGACATACCGCAGATTTCGCCTACGTCGCGGCCGACCTTGTCGTCACTGTGTACCCAGCAACCGACGAGTTCGAGTTCCGGATGAGAGGCGATCCCCTCGATCGCAGCGCGCCCCACAC
>JAJDAM010000198.1 GCA_029261905.1 Deltaproteobacteria bacterium | reverse complement strand
TTGGCCTTCCCTCTGTCGCCTGTGGCGGGTTGCTGCCCTCCGGCGGCCGCCCCCGCCCCCCCCCTCCGCTTTCGGAGCGTTTCGAATCGGTCTCCGTGTTGGGGCGTCGTGGTGCGATCGCGTCTGGATGCACTGGGATAGACTGGGGTGCGCTCGAATGACAGTGCGGGTTCGATTCGCACGTGATCATCTGAAAAGTGGTAGCGTCGTTGGCGGCGCCTTCTGCTGCCTGTGTCGCTTGCTGATCAGATGAGATTTTGTGAAGTACTTCGAAGATTTCGGTTTGGGCGACAAACAGGTCGCGTCGTCGACGTATCGAGTGACCGAGGAAGAGATCATCGAGTTCGGTACACGGTTCGATCCTCAGCCGTTTCATACCGATCCGGTGGCGGCCGCTGATTCGATCTTCGGTGGCCTGGTGGCCTCGTCGACGCACCTGTTCTCGATCGCGGTGGCACTCACACAGCACCTGGGGGATAAGGTGGCCGCCGTGAGCGCGCTCGGTTTCGATGGGGTGCGGGTGCTCGCTCCGGCCCGTCCCGGAGACGAGTTGGGGATGCGAACCGAGACCGTCGGTGCGCGGCGTTCGAAGAGCCGTCCGGACTGCGGGATCGTCGAGGGTTCGAGCGAGATGTTCAACCAGAACGACGAGATCGTCTTTCGATATCACGCAGCATTTCTCGTCTTGCTTCGAGCTGCCGGCGAGGCGACTTCGTAGCGAGCTGGCTAGAATTACGGCCCCGGGTTGCGTGAACCGATCATTTCAAGAGACCCGGCGCCCCAATGGAAAAGAAAGAAAAACGAATAGAGAGAGAGGACAGCACCGTGTCGATCACAAGCGGATTCGAACTCGTGGACGCCAAGTACTACGCCAAAAACGGCCCCCCTCACGAGATCTGGAAGCAGCTTCGTGCGGAATCGCCGGTGCATTGGTGCGAAGTTCCGAAGATCGAGCCCTTCTGGGCGATCACGCGTCAGGAGGACATTCGTTTCATCTCGCGTCAGCCCGATCTGTTTCTCAGCGAGCCCGGCATTACGCCTCTTCCGACCGATCGTCCGATCAACCGGAACGAAGGGATCGGTGCGATGCGCGTGGTGATCACGACCGACCCTCCCGAGCACCGCGATCTGCGCAAGGTTGCGAGCCCGTGGTTCACTCCGCGTGCTCTCAAGTCGATGGATGCCGCCATCGACCAGAGTGCGAAAGAGCTCGTCGACCAGCTGGTGATCGATGGAAACGAGGGAGAGACCAATCTGGCGCAAGGGTTGGCGGTGAGCCACCCGTTGCGAATCCTGTCGACTGCGATCGGTGTACCGCGGGATCAGGAGGCAAAGATTCTCGAACTGTCGAACCGGCTGTTCGCGCCCGAGGATCCCGATATCGGTGGCGGCGCAGAGCCGGAGGATTTCATCAAGCTCGGGCAGGAGTTCCTCGAGCTCTTCCTGCCGATCGTTCAAGACCGCCGTGCGAACCCCACCGACGACCTGGCCAGCCTGATCGCGAACGGCAAGATCAACGGCGAGCCCGTCGGGCCGATGGAGACGCTGGGCTACTACCTGATCGTGTTCAACGCCGGCCATGACACCACGAAGAACGCACTCGCCGGCGGCTTTCGCGCATTGATCGAGAACCCGGCCGAGTTCGACAAGGTGCGCAACGACCTGAGTCGCTCGGCAGACGCGGTGGAGGAGATCCTGCGCTGGACATCCTCGGTGAACTACATGAAGCGCACCGCCGCGCAGGACATCGAAATCGCAGGTCAGAAAATCCGCGAAGGCGACGCGTTGATGATGTTCTACGGCTCGGGAAATCGAGACGAAGCGGTCTTCGAAGACCCCTTTACCTTCGATATCGACCGCAATCCCAATCGTCACCTGGCCTTCGGCCACGGTGAACACTTCTGCATGGGCTCACACCTGGCTCGTCGCTCGCAGCGCGCGATCGTCGAAGAACTGGCTCGCCGCGTGGAGCACTGGGAGATCGTCGGCGAGCCCGAGTGGATTGCTTCGAGCTTCGTCGTGGGTCTCAAGAAGCTGCCCGTGCGCTACCGGATCAAATCGAGCTGACGTTCACTAGCGGCGCGCGGTGTTCGTGAGCATCACCACCGATGCCATCAAGGCCGCGGCTCCCAACGCGATGACCAGCAGGCTGCGCGCTTCGGGTTGTTGGTCGAACACGCGCACTTCTCGCGCGAAAGTGAAGCGCTTCCCGCCCCTCATCTCGCCAGTCAGGTCTTCGCCGACATAGCGGGGCCGTTCGAGGTGGAAGCCGCGGTCGTTTTCGTAGTGGAACACGGTCGACAGGCCGGTGGCGGTGACCAGGCCGCCGAGTATCACGCACGACGTCCAGATACCGAGGAGCGTGGCCGCTCTGAACGGCTTCTTCGCCGCCGCCGCATCGGCGGCATCGGCGTCCCTTTCACGGCCTGAAGCGAATCGAAGATTGAACTCGCCGCCGTCGACCATGTACGCCACCACGGAATGCAACATCAAGCCGATGCCGCACAGCTCCATCGATTCTTCGATCCAGTCGATCAGGCTGTAGACGAGGTTGTCGTCGCCTTCCAGATCGGTCCAGTACCCGAGCAGCAACTCGATACCGAGCGCACCGCCAACGAAGATGGCTCCCGCCAGCACGAATCGGTTTCGCGTTCGCTTTGGCAGATGCGCGAGGAACCCGAGATACGACAAGCCGAACAATGCGACGATCACCGCGGCTGGAATCACCCAGCCGAAATACAGCACACCGCCCATCTCGAACCAGTGATTCATTTCCTCGTGAAGCTGAACCGTCTCGTCGATCGAGATGTACAGAAGCGCCGCCGCCAGCCCCCACCAGTGTGCCACGTAGCGTCCGCCAGACTGCCGTGTGGCGATCGCCACCGCCGCCAGCAGGACCGAACAGATCAGCAGTTGCGCAGACGCGAACCAGGTCGGGACGTTCGCTTCGTGGCTCAGGCTGAGCAGGTCGACGAGGTCGAAGGGGTCGGCGAGTTGCAACGCCTCGGCCCACAGCTCGGCGGCCAGGCCGGCATAGATCAACGCGGCCAGGCAGAGGCACTGCACCCGTCGCAGCGACTCCAGCCGAAACTGCGCTCCGGCGGGACCGCTCGTCATATCTGCTGCTTTCGCACCGACCAGATGAACCCGTCGTACCAGAAGTGCAGCAACGAGACGACCAGCGTGATCGACCAGAGATACCGGATGTCGGTGTCGACCGCTTCGACCCACGCGCCGTACGCGAGTGGAAGCGCAATGAACAGCGACAGCGCGATGGGTTTTCCGTAGCGAAGCGCGTCGACGCGAAAGAGTTTCATCATGTGGTTCTTCTCGGACGACCAGACGATGCCGAAGTACTGCAACGCGTGGAAGAGATTCATGATGAAGAACGCCTCGCCAAAGCTGTTGAAGCCCCAGGTGTAGATCGAGCAAGCGCCGGTCGACGTGAACAGGAAGACCTTCTGGGGCGAAATCGAGTGTCCCTGGCGGTGGAACTGCCACTGGCACCAGACGTAGTAGACGAGAAACAGCGAGCCAGCCGCGAGGATCGTCCAGGTGAAATACTGCTGGTTGCCTTCCATGAAGGCGGGGATCTTCGTGAAGAATGCGGCGCGTGCGCTGTCGATTTCTTCGAACTCCTCGAAGTCTTCGAAGTGGTCGATCATCGTTGCGCCGGCGACGATCGGCCCGATGTACAGCAGGTGGTTCAACCACCAATCGAGCCGACGCCCGTGTTGGGGGTCATTGCCGCTCTTGCGATCGTAGATCCGGCCGAAGCCGAAGGTCTGCAGCGCCGAGTGATAGACGTCCCAGAACGTGACGAGAACGCTGACCGAGATCAGGACCCAAAGCGACGACAGCATTCCCGCGTAGAGCAGCACCGGGATCGCGATGAACCGAATCCGGTGCGCGGCGAAGATTTCCGGATTGCCGTGGCTTCGGAAGAACACAATGACGAGGTGAGCGTGAATGAAGATCCCGATCAACAGCGATGACCAGCTGACGTCGTAGCCGAAAAAATCGAACTCCCGATCGGCGAACTCGGTTCCCGAGATCGACGCGCCCAACAGCAGCGCTGCCAGAGGGGGCAGCAGGAAGAACACCCGGTCGTAGCGGCGGCCAACGATGTACGGATTGTCGCTACTGTCAGCGCGCGATCGGGGCTGTCGCACCGCGCTGGGGTTGGCCGATGTCGTCACGAAACCATTTCCTCGCGATTCTCGGATGGGGTGTTCGTATCCATATCGGCGAACCGAGGCTACCAGCAAACGGAAAACGTGAGCGGATGTGGCGGTTTGGAGGACCTCAATGCTGCGGCGTGCACTGGAAGCAGGGCGATGTTTCCCCCGCGCCACACTGCGTGCGTTCACACACTCCGAGCGGTCCCGCGTCCAGTTGGCATTGCACGCCTGATTCGACGCACGTCGCCGCCGGTCCGTCGAGCAGTGATTCTACGTTGCAGGCTGCGACCGCCAGTGCGGTCGCGAGCAGCGCCACGCCCCGCGCGAGGTTCCGTCGAACGCTCGCGGGTCGGGTTGCGGCTCGCGTGCTCGCTGTCTGGCGGGCGGGATCGAGTGTAGTCATCGAATGGGGTCTCCGAATCCGGATGGCAGCCGTGCGAAATTGCTGGCTGAACCATACCTCTCTACCTCTCTACC
>JAJDAM010000197.1 GCA_029261905.1 Deltaproteobacteria bacterium | reverse complement strand
CGTTGCTCGCCGCGTCGGCTGTGAACCGGGTTCCCAGCATGAGATCCACCAGCCTGTCCTGAGCGCTTCGAAACAGATTGGTCTCCCGAATCAGGTCGAACTCGCGCTGCGCGACACCGGCTTCCGATTCGACGACCTTGACCTTCGATGCGACACCGACTTCGTACTCGGTCTTGGATTGCTCGAGCAACGCCTGTGCCGTCTCGAGGCTCTTCTTCTGCACGTTCATCTGCTCTTCTTTCGCGATCAAGTCCCAGTACGAGTTCTCGACCTGCTGCACGATGTCCATCACGACCCGCCGGAAGTCCTCGAGCGTCTGCTGGTGCAGCAGGTGCGTGGTCTTGACTCGTGTCCAGGGCTCGTTCCACCAAAGCCCCCGGAGCAGCGGCTGTGTGAGGCTCAGTGAGAACGACGATCGCAAGGCAGGAGAGAGTGTTTCGATCGACGAGTTGGTCGACCGGCGCGAGCCCGTGAACCGGAAATCGTAGGTGGATCCGAGTAGCGGGACCAAGCCTCGAAATCCCCCGAAACCGCTGGTGATCTCCTCGTTCGAAGACGAAACGGAATTCAGTCCGAAGGAATTCGGTTCCTGATTGATCGCGTAGCCGAAGTCCATGAACAGCTCGGGGTCATAGCTGCCCCAGGCGATCGTCTCGTCCGTTTCACTGATCAACGGGCCGAAGCGCTGAACCTCGACATCCAAGTTGTTCTCCAGCGCCCGCTGAATCGCTTCGTCGAGCGAGATCTTCAGCGATCCGTCACCCGGCGCGGCTTCCGGCGCCAGTGGCGTCACGGTCCCGATCGGAACTTCGGGCACCGAATCCGACGGCTCCGGTTCGGCGGCATGGAGGGTTGCGAAGGCAAACAGCAGACTCGGGATCGCGAGCCAGGCAGCGCGAAATCGCATAGCGGATGAACCTCATATGGGGGCGCGTTGGGCGGGACTGTACCAAGCGTTTCGAATCTTGCTGCGCAGAGGATGGTCTACTGCCCCGACGTGTCTGCTGGTATTCGGTTCGACGCCCCCCTTTTCTTGACTGCGGGCTATCCTTGCAGGCCATGAGCGTTGCAGCCCTCGTGCTCGCGGCCGGGCGTGGCGAGCGGCTCGGTGCCTCGGTGCCCAAGGCGTTCGTCTTGCTGGCCGGAAAGCCGCTTCTGGTCCACTCGCTGGAGGCGCTGGCCGAATCAGTGAGTCTGGATTGGCTGGTCCCTGTGGTGGCACGAGCGGATCTGGGGCGATTTACCTCGCTGGGCGACTCGATGAACGCGATTCAAGGGGTGACGAAACCGGTGGTGGGAGGCGACGAGAGGCAGGATTCGGTGCGTGCCGGTTTGGCTGCGCTGCCCGAGGACGTCGAGTGGGTCGCGGTTCACGATGCCGCACGCCCGCTGGTGCGACCCGAGGATGTCGAGCGGGTGATTGCGGCCGCGAGAAGCCAGGGTGCGGCGATTCTGGCGACGCCGGTTCGCGACACGATCAAACGGGTCCGAGATGGCCAGATCCAGGAGACGCCGCCGCGTGCCGAATGCTACGCCGCACAGACCCCGCAGGTGTTTCGCGTCGAACTTCTACGGAAAGCGGTCGAGAAGGCCGCCGCAGACGGCTACCGGGGGACCGACGACGCGGAGTTGGTCGAGCGATTGGGGATCAGCGTGACCGTGGTCGAAGGCCATGGCTCGAACCTCAAGGTGACCGACCGCGAGGATCTGGAAATCGCGGAACGCCTGCTCGCACAGCGAGCGGCCGGTGGGGAATTGCGGTGAGGGTCGGGAGCGGTTTCGATGCCCACCAATTGGTCTCAGGCCGCCCGCTTCGCATCGGCGGGGTGGAAATCCCGTTCGATCGCGGCCTGGAGGGTCACTCCGATGGCGACGTTCTGCTGCATGCGGTGGCGAGCGCACTGCTCGGGGCGCTGGGGGACGGCGACCTGGGCCGCCACTTTCCATCGTCCGATCCGACGCTCGAAGGGATCGACAGCCGTGCGATTCTCGATCGCGTTGCGGCTCGCGTGCGAGATGCGGGATACGAACTGGGCAACGTCGATGCGACGATCATCGCGCAGGCTCCCCGGTTGGCACCGTATACCGAAGCGATGGAGCAGGTCATCGCCGACTCGCTCGGTGTGGCGACCGATCGGATCAACGTCAAGGTGACCAGTACCGATCGCTTGGGAGCGATCGGTCGCGGCGAGGGGATGGCCGCGCAGGCAGTCGTGCTGCTGGAAGGCCGCCCGTGACCACGCTCGAGTTGTACAACACCCGAACGCGACGCAAGGAGGAGTTCGTACCGCTCGAGGCGGGACATGCACGTGTGTATACGTGCGGGCCGACCGTGTATGCGCCGCAGCACATCGGAAACCTGCGTTCGCAGCTCTTTGCCGACCTGCTGAAGCGCGCGCTGTTGGCGGAAGATCTGGTCGTCACACACGTGATCAACATCACCGACGTGGGCCACCTGACCGATGACGCGGATGCCGGTGAGGACAAGATGGAGCGCGCCGCCGAGGCGCGCGGACAGAGCGCTGCCGAAATCGCTGCGCAATACACCGAACAATGGCTCGCGGACCGTGCGCGAGTCGGCTGTCTGCCTCCCGAAGTGTTGTGCAAGGCCACCGAACACATCGATGATCAGATTGCATTGATCGGCGTTCTGGAAGAAAAGGGCGTCACGTACCGCATCGAAGACGGCATCTATTTCGATACCTCGAAGTTCCCGCGCTATGCGGATTTCGCGGGGCTCGACCTCGCGGCCCAACAGAGTGACGGTCGGATTGGAGACGTCCCCGGCAAGCGGCAACCCGCTGATTTCGCGCTCTGGAAGTTCCCGGCGCCGGACGCACCGAAGCGCCAACAGCAATGGCCCTCGCCCTGGGGGGTCGGATTCCCGGGCTGGCACATCGAGTGCTCGGCCATGAGCCAGCGATATCTGGGCACGACTTTCGACATTCACACCGGGGGTGTCGACCACATCGGGGTCCATCACACCAACGAGATCGCCCAGAGCGAAACGGCGGGCGGCGTTCATCCCTGGGTCCGGTATTGGCTGCACGGCGAGTTTCTCGACTTTCGCGGCGAGAAGATGTCGAAATCGACCGGAAACGTGTGCGTGCTCGACGACCTGGTCGCCGATGGCATCGCGCCGCTGGCGTTTCGTTATTTCTTTCTGCAGGCCCACTACCGGCAACAGCAGGTCTTCACCGAGGAC
>JAJDAM010000196.1 GCA_029261905.1 Deltaproteobacteria bacterium | reverse complement strand
AATCCGCGGCTGACGATCATCGGGCAACAGATGATGTGGCGATCTTATCCGGATTCCGTCGAAATCAAACCGGACGGGACCGTCGTCTACCGTCAGAAAATCTGGGGGCGATTTTCACAGCCGTTGAGCCTGCAAGATTTTCCGTTCGATGAACAGGAATTATCAATTCACATCGTCGCGGCAGGACTCCTGGAAGCTGACGTCAAAATGGTAAACCTGGTTACCGAAAGCGGAACTCCGTCCGGTATCGCTCGGAAGTTCTCGCTTCCGGATTTCGACGTCGTGTCGTCTCGGGCTGCACCACAGCCCTACTTCCCCCGCGAAGGTCATCCGGGAGTCGCGGGATTCGAAATGAAAATCGCAATCGTTCGGAAGCCGACCTACTTCATCCTGAAGGTCATCATTCCCCTGTGTTTGATCGTCGTCATGTCGTGGATACCTCGTTGGATCAAGCCCAACGAAACCGGCACGAACATTGGCATCTCTACCTCGGCATTCCTGACACTCGTCGCCTATCTGTTCGCCATCACGGTTCTTCTGCCGCGCGTGTCCTACGCCACTCGAATGGATCGTTTCATTCTGCTGTCCACATTGATGGTCTTCGCAGGGTTGATCCAAACCGCATGGAACATCGTCATGATCGGGAACCAGAGGATCGAAACGGCAGAGTGGATCGGCCGTTGGTCCCGAGTCCTGTATCCGTTGCTGCTCATTCTGGTCCTCGTCTATTCCTTTGCGATCTGAAAGTGCCGCAATGCAGGTGACCGCTCCCGAGCGCAACAGGCGGCTAGGTGTGGCACCATGGAATGACTTTTCCGACGAGTAAGCGTGATCGCCCGATTACTTGGAAAGCAGTGTCATGTGAAAAAGCAGAGCGTTCGAGCTGGACTCGGGATCGGCGCACTAGATAGGGGAACTCAGCATGGCTGAATCAAGCGAAGGTATACCCAAGGGAAAACAAACGGTCCTGGGGCTCTATGTGACGGCCAAGGAGGCGTACGAGCAGTGGAGGGCCGAACCCGAAAAGGTGTCGATCCTCGATGTCCGCACGCCGGAGGAGTATCTATTCGTAGGCCATCCTCCCATGGCATTGAAGATCCCGATCGCTGCCCAGTCGTATGAGTGGGACGCTGAGAAGGAGCAGTTCCCCATGCAGATGCTTCCCGACTTCGTTGATCGGGTGAAGCAGGTGGCCGGGCCCGACGACACGCTGATGGTGATGTGCCGGTCGGGTGGCCGCAGTGCGATCGCCGCCAATCTGCTCGCGAAGGCCGGCTTCGAGCACGTCCACAACATCATCGACGGCATGGAGGGTGACACGGTCGAGGATCCCGGCAGTGTCTTCAGCGGGAAGCGGCTGCGGAACGGGTGGAAAAACTCCGGGTGCCCTTGGACGAACGATCTCACTCCCGACCGGATGCTGCTTCCCGAAGGTAGATAGGCCTGGTTGTGGATGGCGCCACCCGCGCAGTGAAGTGGCCCCTGGTACACCAGAAACCCTGCAGCAAAAGAACCGTCACAACCCGATCACCCTCGATGGGCCCTTCGGGATTCTCGAGGGAGCGACGGACAGGGACGCGCTCGGCGCGGAACTGTCCAAGAGAAGCGAGATGGATGCAGCCGAAATCGACGGGGGAGCCTTGGCGATCGACGACCGACGAACAAGAGATCCGGCTGACGTTCTCGAAGATGGTTTCGAGTTCGAGACGCTGATATCCGACACGTCGGCGTCGCTCCTTTCGAGTCCGCTGGATCAGCTCGAGGTGGCGATCGAACGGGCGCTCGAAGCCGTCAGAAGCTTTTTCCGAGCCGATCGCTGTGCGCTGTTGTCGGCCAGTGCGGATCGGCAAGCGGTTCATGTTCGGATGGAGACTTGCGGCGACGGAGTCGAGTACGTGTCGCCAGACACGAACCTCGCGCAGCTGTTCACCTGGTCGCGTCACACCCTGCTCGTTGAACGCGCGCCCGTTCGCGTCGCCCGCTTGGAAGATCTTCCTCCCGAAGCAATCGCCGAGCGCGAGGCCTGGGAGCAGATGCCGATCCGATCTGCTCTGACGATTCCAATCGAGACCGGGGGCACCGTCGGCCACATCATCGTTCTCAACATGGTGCGCCGAGAGCGCGAGTGGCCCGAGACCTTCGTAGGGCGTCTTCGGTTGCTCGGAGAGATTTTCGTCGGTGCCCTCGAACGCAAGGAGATGATCGTCGGGCTTCGCGAGACCGATGCGCGAATGCATCTTGCAGTGGACTCCGCCAAGGCGGGTCTTTGGACGTTGGATTACAAGACGGGCCTCATCTGGGCGACGGAGCGGGTCCGGTCGATTTTCGGATTCGAGCCGGAGGAAGTCGTTACCGCCGAACGTCTCGAGGCGTCGATCCACCCTGAAGACTGGCGTCGCGTTCGCGACGTCATCGAGCGGCCGACGAGTGTGGGTGAGTTCATCGACGAGGATCTTCGAATCTTGCCCGGCGACGGCACCGAGCGCTGGATCGCCTCCAGCGGGCGGCTTCATTTCACGTCTGATGGCGCCCCCGATCGTCTCACTGGAATCTGCATCGACGTCACGGATCGCAAGCGCGCCCAGCAGGCTCTCGCTCGGAGTGAGGCTCGTCTGGCGTCAGGAGCCGATCTCGCTGGCCTTGCATTCTATGAAGTCGATCTCGGTGAAGGTGGCGGCTACCAGGTCGACGATCAGTTTGCCCGCCTCTGCGGTATTCCCTCCGATGAAAGACAGGGACGCAAACCACTCGATTTCTGGACGGAGCACCTGCATCCCGACGACCGCCAACTCGTACTCGACCAGCGCGAACAATTGCACGACGGGCGGCTCGAACAAGCCTCGATGGAATACCGGTATCTGCATCCAGCGGACGGGGAGAAGTGGATCGCTCATCTCGGCCGCGTCTCCCGGCGCGATGCCGACGGTCACGCGGTTACCACGTTCGGTGTCCTTCGTGAAATCACTGCACGCAAACGGTTCTAGGACGAGCTGCGCGACCTGAGCCGGCGTCTGATCCGAGCCCACGAGGAAGAGCGCGCGCTACTCGCGCGGGAGCTTCACGACGACGTCACGCAGCGACTCGCCTTGCTGGCGATTCAAGTGGGCCAAGCCGAGCGCGATGGGCTCAGCGCCGAGCAGGCAGAGATATTCAAGACGGTGCGCGTGGGACTCGTGAAGCTCAGCGAGGACATTCATTCCCTCGCGTACCAGCTGCATCCCTCGGTCCTTGCCGAACTTGGGTTGGTCGAAGCGTTGCGGACGGAATGCGAGCGCCTGGGCCGCCAGGGGCGGATCAAGATCTCGCTGGACCTCGCTCCGTTACCCATGGTCGTCGAACGCGACGCCGGGCTCTGCCTGTTCCGTGTAGGGCAGGAGGCGCTGAACAACGCGAACCGCCACGCCGGCGACTGCACGGCGACCGTAGCGTTGCGGCTGATGGGCGGCGGACTACTCCTCGCGGTGCGCGACGACGGCGTCGGATTCGATCCGGCGAGCCCGCGAACGGGGAGAAATCTCGGTCTGGCCAGTATGCGTGAACGGGTACGACTGCTTCACGGTACGCTCGACATCGAGACCGCACCCGGGGAGGGGACCGCAGTGACTGCCTGGGTTCCAGTGGAAGGAGCACCGGAGTGAGTGTCCCGAAACGCCCGACATTGCTCGTCGCCGACGACCATCTGCTGGTGGCTGAGGCGTTGAAGAGCATGCTCTCGTCAGAGTTCGAACTGGTGGGCGTCGTGGGAGATGGGCGTGCGCTGCTAGCAGCGGCCGAAAAACTGCAACCGGACGTGATCATCGCAGACATTACGATGCCCGAGCTCAATGGCATCGACGCGTTGATTCAGCTGCGGCAACGAGGTGACGACGTTCCAGTGGTCTTCCTTACCATGCACCGAAACGTGTCCTTTGCGCGACGTGCCCTCGAAGCCGGGGCGTCGGGCTTCGTGCTCAAACACTCGGCGTCGGAAGAACTGGTCGCGGCTTTGCACGCCGCGCTCGAGGGCAAGACCTACCTCACGCCGCAGATCGCCCGTGAAGTTCTCGAGGTCATGAAGCTGGGACCGGAGCGGGCGGACGATCCCATCGGTTCCATCACTCCGCGGCAACGCGAAGTCCTCCAACTGCTGGCGGAGGGACGTTCCGCCAAGGAGATCGCGTCGACTCTCTCGATCTCGGCCCGAACGGTGGAGTTCCACAAGTACCAGATGATGGAGACGCTGGACCTTCGTACCAATGCCGAGCTGATTCACTTTGCCATCAGGGAAGGGCTCGTCGAGCTCTGATTCCGCCTCCTCGGAACCTCGTAATTTCCTATCTGGCGGCCTCGTAATTTTCCGAGGTTCCCGCCCTCCGACGCCCTGGTAAAACTTCCTTTGGAAGGCGCCGATGCGCCGCGCGATGCAGATCGTGGCGAAGGAAGAATCTCGATGTCCGAGGAGCCTTGCGGTTGCGTGCTGTTGGCAGACCGGCACCACGACTTCAGCGAGGGGGTGCGTGGCTTGCTCGAGACGGCATTCGAAACGGTGCTGACAGTTGCAGACGAGGTTTCGCTAATCGACGGCGCCGCAAGGCTCCAACCCGACGTCGCGGTTGTCGACATCTCTTTAGCGAAAGATGGCGGCCTGGGTTGGTTGCCAGCGCTGCGGCAGCGTTGTCCCGACCTCAAGGTGATCGCCCTCAGCGTGCACGACGAGCAGGCTGTTCGTATTGCGGTGATGGAAGCGGGGGCCAACGCATTCTTGATCAAGCGCGCAATCGCGACCGACCTGCTGCCGACGGTGGACCGCCTCCGCGAGTTCGGTTGTTCGAGCGGGAGCAACGAGAGAACTGAATGAATTTCATGGAATTGTCGTCAACCAACGCCAACACAATGGGAGCAATCAATGTCCGAAAAAAAAGTATCCACCACGGTTCCGTTGAACTGGAAAGAGGTGTGGTTCACCAACTGCCCGATGATTTCTGCCAACAATGTCGACCAGGAGCTCGGATGGTGTCGTGAGGAATTCAAGAAGATCGGCGTCGAGTACGCCTACTTCCGCCACGCACCTGAGAACAACTGGTACCCGCATTACGTCCACAACCTCGACAACCTCATTCGCTTCGGCGGGCTGTATCCCCCGATCCACGTCCACGCCGACATCCGCCGTACCGTGCTTCTGGGGGCGACGTGGGTCTACGAGGGTGGGGTGATACAGGTGCGCGCCCGCGACAAGATCTTCCGGATGCAGGATCTGAAAGGCAAGAAGATCGGGCTCACCAAGAGTCTCAACACCATCAAGAACGACTGGTGGCGCATCCAGGAACACATGGCCATCGAGAACATATTGATGCTGCACGACATGACCATGGACGATATCGAGCTCGTCGAGTTCCCGTATCCGGATGACTGGTACGACAACCCGGAGATGCTGGTCCCGCCGATGAATAACCCGTCTGAGCTGTGGATGCGCCGTGATCACAAGCACGACTATGCCTTTCGACCATTGGAGAAGGCACTGCTCGACGGCACCATCGACGCCATCTACAACCAGATGGGCCAGTTGGGACAGCTCTCGGAGGCCACGGGCGAAATCAAGTCCATCTTCGACCTATCCCGGCACCCGGACTGGACCCTCCAGGTGGCGAATACCCCCGCCGTCATCACCTGCACGGATGTGATGGCCAAGGAGCACCCCGAGCTGGTTCTCGCCTACATGAAAGCAATGATCAAGGTCGGGCGCTGGGCCAACGAACACAAGCACGCCGCGGCGGCGATCCTCAATCGGCAGACCTTCTACCTGGATGCTGAGCACACCTACGAAGGCATCAAACATGTCGACATGGTGCCGAGCCTGAACGCGCAGAACATGGAATGCATCAAGATCGGCAAGGATTTCATGGTCAGCCACGACTACATCCAGAACGACTTCGACGTGGACGAGTGGGCGGCGCCCGAATTCCTCGAGCAAGCGGCGACGGAAGTGCTGAAGGAGGAATGGGAGCGAAGGAGCTGGAGCAAGCTTCCTGCCGGAGGCGGGCTCGAGACGAAAGGCACACGGCTCGGGTAATCGACACGAGGCGGTCCAGCAGACGGCTCGGCGCGGATACTCGCGGCGTTCCCGTGCGACACACAGGGGAGTCGACTGGGCATGGACAGGCGGCGCAGAGGCGGCAAAAGAGGAGGCTGGAAGTGAAGGTGATCATCGTAGGCGGAGTCGCGGGCGGCGCATCGTGTGCCGCGCGCTTGCGCAGACTGGACGAGAAGGCCGAGATCCTGATGGTGGAGCGCGGCCCTTACGTCTCGTATGCGAACTGCGGACTTCCTTATCACGTAGGAGACGTGATTCCCAAGGAATCGAGTCTCCTCGTGGCGTCGGAGCAGACGTTTCGCGGAGTCTTCGGGATCGACGCGCGGACGAACTGCGAGGCGATCTCGATCTCGGCAGAAAAGAAGACCGTCGACCTGCGCGACGTCGAAACCGGCGAGGTGACGACCGAGCCCTACGACAAGCTGGTGCTGTCGCCCGGCGCGCCTTCGGTGCATCCGCCACTGCCCGGAATCGATCTGCCTGGAATCTTCCAGGTGAGAACCGTGCCCGACGCGCGGACGATTCGGGAGTGGATTGGCGGAGGCACGAGCTTCCTGGCGGGGATGTCCAACTACTCCGGAATGCAGATTGCCAAGCCCGCGAAGCGTGCAGTCGTCGTGGGTGGCGGGTTCATCGGTCTCGAGATGGCAGAGAACCTGATTCACCTCGGCTTTGAAGTCACGCTGATTCAGAAGCCGGATCAGCTTTTGGGTCCGATTGACGGGGAGATTGCACGCCTCGTCGAGCACCATGTGGAGCAGAACGGCGTCGAGCTCGTACTCAACGACGGTGTTACGGGATTCGAATCGATCGAAGGCGGCGCGATCGAAGTCCAGACGATTTCCGGCAAGAAGTTGCCCGCCGATATCGTGATCCTGGCGATCGGTGTGCGTCCGGATACGACGCTTGCGAATTCGGCTGGTCTCGAAGTCGGTGAGCGCGGCGGAATTCGTGTGGACGACCAGATGCGCACGAGCAACCCCGACATCTTCGCCGTCGGTGATGTGATCGAAGTCAAAGATTTCGTCACCGGCGAGTGGGGCCTCGTCGCGCTCGCCGGTCC
>JAJDAM010000195.1 GCA_029261905.1 Deltaproteobacteria bacterium | reverse complement strand
AGTGCTGGCCGGCATGAACATCGCCGAGCGACGTCGCCCACAGGACGGCCGCATCAAGACCCACCGCGCCGGGAGCGAAGTCGAGTTGCGTGTTTCGAGCATGGCCACTGCGTTCGGCGAGAAAATCGTCGTGCGGGTGTTCGACCCGAACGTACTGCTGGCCGACCTGCAGGATCTCGGCTTCACCGCGGACGAACGCGAGCGCTTCGAGAAGTGGATCACCTGTCCAAACGGTCTGATCCTGGTGACGGGCCCGACGGGCTCGGGCAAGACCACTTCTCTCTACTCGACGCTTCGATACCTGTCGGGACCCGAGATCAACATCACGACGATCGAAGACCCGATCGAAATGGTCGATCCGCGTTTCTGTCAGGTGCAGGTCAATTCGCAGATCGATGTGACGTTCTCGAATGCGCTGCGCGCGATCTTGCGCCAGGACCCCGACATCATCATGGTCGGCGAGATCCGGGATGCCGACACCGCGAACATGGCGGTCCAGGCCGCACTGACGGGGCACCTGGTGTTCTCGACGGTGCACACGCGAAATGCCGCGGGTGCGGTGACCCGGCTGATCGAACTGGGCGTCGAGCGCTTCCTGCTTTCCAGCGTGCTGCGGGGCGTGGTGGCGCAGCGCTTGATTCGTCGCATTTGCGAGAACTGCGCGGTCGAGAGCTTCCTGAACACCGACCAGATCAACGCGCTCGGCATCAAGGTCCCCGTCGAACGACGCGAACACCTCCGCGTGCGATCCGGCGAAGGCTGCGTCTCGTGTCGGTACACCGGGCTCTACGGCCGGTCGGGCGTCTTTGAAATGCTGCATGTCGGCAAGCGCATTCGGACGCTGATCAACGAAGGCAAGGACGCCAACGAGATCCATCACGCGGGACGCATCGAAGGCATGGAGCCGCTGCGCGATGCGGCCGTTCGCAAGCTGGCCGATGGCGTCACTACGTTCGAAGAAATCATGCGCGTGACGGCAGATACTGAATGAGCACGGCCTCCGCACAGGAAGTCCAGCTGCTGGTCCGCTCGGGCTGGAATCTGATCGCGGTGCAGAGCTGTGAAGAAGACCGCGTGCTCTCGCTGCTGGAACGCGTCGGGCAATCGGTCGACCGCAAGTGCGTCCGCTGGTCGCTGACTGCCGGACTGCAAGCCGAAAATGCAACCACACCGCAAATGACCGGCGGCGGCTCACTCGATGAGGGGTTGCGGGCGATCGAGGCCTACGAGGGGCCGGCGATCTTCGCGATCCTCGACGCGCATCGGTTGCTCGACGATTTGCACTCGACGCGTCGACTGCGGGACCTGCTGCCCAACCTGTCCGCACGTCGCCAGGTGCTGGTCTTGATCGGTCCCATCCTCCACTTGCCTCTCGAGTTGCAACGGGATTGCGCGATGGTCGACTTGCCGCTTCCCGGAGAAGGCGAGCTGTTGTCCTTGTTCGAACGAATGGCGGAGAAGCGCGAGACCGGAGGCACGCCCGAGCTGCTGCAGCTCGCCGTGCGAAGCGCGCTGGGACTGACGGCCTCCGAGGCGACTCGCGTGTTTCGCAAGGCGTGCGCGCGATCCAAGGGACTCAATGAGGCGGCCGTCGTCGAAATCGTTCGCGAAAAACGACAGGCCCTCGGTCGAACGGCAGCACTCACGTTCCACGAAGCAGAAGCCGGCCTCGCCGAGGTCGGTGGCCTCGGCGAGCTGAAAGTCTGGCTACGGGAGCGGCGACGCGCGTTCGGTGTCGAGGCGCGACAGTTCGGACTTCCGACGCCGCGGGGCCTGTTGCTGCTCGGCGTGCAGGGTTGCGGCAAGTCACTTTGCGCCAAAGCCGTCGCCCGCGAGTGGCACTTCCCGTTGCTGCGCCTGGACCTGGCCGCCACCTTCTCGAGCCAGACGCAAAGCCCCGAGCAGGCGATTCGAGAAGCCGTCGAGATCGCCGAGTCGCTGGCACCGGCCGTGTTGTGGATCGACGAAATCGAGAAGGGATTTTCCGTATCCAAATCCGATCCGACCTCGAGCCGTGTGTTCGGCGCTTTTCTCACCTGGCTGGCCGAGAAGGAGAGTCCGGTCTTCGTCGTCGCGACGGCGAACGATGTGGTCGCGCTCCCGCCGGAACTGTTGCGTCGGGGCCGCTTCGACGAACTGTTCTTCGTCGATCTTCCGACTCAACGCGAACGAGAAGAAATCCTCGCCATCCACCTCACACGCCGTGGGCGAGACCCGCTGCAATTCCGCATCCCCGAACTGGCCGCAAATGCCGAGCGCCTCTCGGGCGCCGAACTGGAGCAGGTGGTGATCTCGGCGCTGTACTCGGCATTTGCCGAATCGAGAGAGCTGAGCGAATCCGACCTCGAGAACGCGATCCACGAAACGGTGCCGCTCTACGACACCTACGAAGAGCGGATCAAGGAGCTGCGGGACTGGGGGATCGGGCGCACCCGACCCGCGTCGATCGACGCAAAAATCGTCGAGTTGTTCGCACCAAACTGAGCTGCCGGGTACTCTGTACCTCCGTGGCCGACGACCGAATCCGAATCGAACGCACGCAGAACCTTTGGGCCAGCTTCGAGCGGAAGTTCGAGCAGATCACCAAATCGATGGATCTGGACCCCAACCCGAAGGTCGGGTTCGAACAGATCGGCGGCCTGAGCGCGGCGAAAGAAGAGATCCAGACCTACGCGTGTGCAGCGACCGACCCGGCCGTCTATGGGCGCTGGGGAACATATCCCCCGTCAGGACTGTTGCTGATCGGACAGCGCGGGGTCGGCAAGCGACTGCTCGCGAAATCACTCGCGACCCAAACGGGTTCGGGATTCCTGTGCGTCAATGTGCCGCGGCTGGTGCTCGAGATCATGCACGAGCCCGGCAAGGTGGGTGAACTGCTGTCCGGCTGGTCGCAGGCGCTGAGCGAGGTTTCGACCGTCACGATCCTGTTCAACGAGCTCGAATTCTCGCAGGCGCAGGAGATCGGAGCGCGCAGGCCAGATCTCCCGATCGGGCCGGTCATGGATTTTCTGTTGGATCTCGTCGATCGAACCGTCGCCGCCGAGCACCACCTGGTGGTGGGGTCTACGAGCCATCCCAACACACTGCGGCAGGCTTTCGTGCAGCCGGGTCGATTCGAGCGGGTCGTCGAAGTGTCTGCGGACTACCCGGGCGACCTGGTCGAGGCACTCGAAATCCACTCTGCCAATTCCGAACAGCGCGCCGGGCAACCCCTGTTCGAAGATGTCGATTGGAAACTCGTCGTCGAGCGCTATCGCGAGCCGGTCGCGGGCGACTGGGTTCGAATCATGCACGCGGTGTTGCGGCGCAAGGCGCGCTCGCAAGCCGCCGGCGAAGAGCCCAGCCTGGTGACGACGAAGGATCTGTTGGAGGAAGTCGACCGCTATCGGCGCGCCAACACGCAGATTCTCTCGCCGCAGGCCGGGAACTACGTCTAGGGTCAGGGGTCTGAAGCTCCATGCCTGCCTCCAAAACCGGATCTCCGCCGAAATGGATCGTAACGGGCGGCGCCGGCTTCATCGGTTCCAACTTCGTCCGACTCGTCCTCGAGAAGAGCGACGCCCAGATCGTCGTACTCGATAAGCTCACGTACGCCGGAAACCTGCTGAGCCTCGCGGACGTTGCGCAGCACCCGCGGTACAGCTTCGTCCAAGCCGACATTGCCGACCGCGAAGCCGTACGCGCCATTTTCGATCAGGTTCAGCCCACTGCGATCATCAATTTCGCGGCCGAATCGCACGTCGACCGCTCGATCGATGGGCCGGCCGCGTTCATCCAGACGAACATCGTGGGCACGTTCGAACTGCTGGAGGCATCGCGGCAGATGCTGGCCGGATCGGATCCTTCTGCACGCGAGGCATTTCGATTCCTGCACGTTTCGACCGACGAAGTCTACGGTTCGCTCGGCCCCACGGGCCGGTTCGAAGAAACGACACCCTACGAGCCCAACTCGGTGTATTCGGCCAGCAAGGCTTCGGCCGATCACCTGGTCCGCGCCTACACCGAAACATTCGAAGTTCCCTGCCTGCTGACGAACTGTTCGAACAACTACGGCCCCAACCAGTTTCCCGAGAAGTTGATTCCCCTGATGATCCTGAATGCCATCGAGGGCAAGCCGCTGCCGATCTACGGCGACGGCGGCAACGTTCGCGACTGGTTGCACGTAAAGGACCACTGCGAGGGCATCCTGCTCGCGCTGCAACGCGGCCGGCCGGGCCAGAGGTACAACATCGGGGGGGACAACGAGCGCACCAACCTGCAGCTGATCGATACGCTGTGTGAGTGTCTCGAGGCGGTGTTGCCGGCTGCGAGCAATCCCGCCCTCGAGCGAGCCCACGTAACCGAGTACCGGGAACTCAAACAGTTCGTCACGGACCGTCCG
>JAJDAM010000194.1 GCA_029261905.1 Deltaproteobacteria bacterium | reverse complement strand
CACGCCGGCGCGCTCGGCGACCATCCGGAGCGTGACTCGCGCGGTGCCCAACTCTGCCAGGAGCTCACGGGCGGCCACGAGAATCGATTCTCGTCCCAATTGTTGGCTGCCAGTGCCAGCGGGGCGTCCCGGGCCGCGTTCGGACATTAATTTATTTTACATTCAATAAATTAACTCGCAACGCTCTGGGATCCATTCAGATAGCGATCGGTCAGAACCCGGTGAGTCGGGCGAACCGGTCGCGGTGGTAGCTCGAATCGCCGAACGTCAGCTCCGCGGCCTTGGCGCGTTTCATGAACAGGCCGATTTCCTCTTCGTCGGTCATCCCGATTCCGCCGTGCATCTGGAGCCCTTCACAAGTCACCAGGCTCGCGGTGTCGGACAACCGCGCCTTCGCTGCGCTCGCGAGCCTCGAAAGATCGGGCCGCTGCTCGTCGATCGCGCGCAGCGCATCGAGGACGACGGCCTGCGACAGTTCGACTTCGCAAAACATCTCGGCCGCGCGGTGCTTGAGGGCCTGGAACGTTCCGATCACGACGCCGAACTGCTCCCGCGTCTTGAGGTACTCGATGGTGCGCTCGAATACCTCGTTGACGATCCCGACCAGCTCGGCCGACAGCGCGATCGCTGCGGCATCGAACAGGGGTTCGAGGATGTCTGCGCCGTGGTCGACCGTTCCCAGCACCGCGCTGGCATCGACGGATACCCCATCCAGTTTCACGGTTGCGGCATTGCGATTGTCGACCATGTCGGTGCGCTCGATCGTCAGTCCATCGGCGCCCGCATCCACCAGGAACAGCGTGATGCCGTCGCGGTCGCCCGAGCTTCCACTCGTTCGCGCTGCGATGATCAGGTGATCGGCGACATGTCCATCGAGGACGAACACCTTGTCGCCGGAGATCTGATGACCGCTCGCCGTGGATTCGGCTTTGGTTTCGATCTCGAACGGCCGAAAGCGTCCCGCTTCCTGAAATGCCAGCGCCAGCAGCGTCTCGCCTTCGCAGACACCCGGAAGGATCGCCTCCTTCTGTGCATCGCTTCCGCCGAGCAATACTGCGCGTCCGCCGAGCAGCACCGTCGATACGAACGGGTAGGGGGCCAGCGTGCGCCCGCATTCTTCGAGTACGACCCCGAGTTCCGCGAAGCCCAGTTCGGCCCCACCGTAGGATTCTGGAAACAAGATCCCGGCCCACCCCAGCTCGGCCATCTCTTTCCAGATCTTCCGCGAGAACCCCGACTCGTCTTTCGAGTCGCGCAACTCGCGCAGGTGCGTGACGGGCACGGTCTTGCGACAGAAATCCGCTGCCGTTTCCTTGAGCAGTTCCTGTTCTTCGGTCAGTACCAGAGCCATGGTTCCTCTTCCTCTCTATCTTTCTCGCGCGCGGTTTCGCGGCTGTCGCGACTGGGTAAGGGGGTGTGTGACCAGACGGAAAGTCAGTCCGGTAGGCTGAGCACGCGCTTCGCGATGATGTTGAGTTGGACTTCGCTGGTTCCGCCCTCGATCGAGTTGCCTTTGGAGCGAAGCCAGCCGCGCGTATTCGCGCGTTCGGTGGCCGAGAAGGCCTCGCCGCTCCAGCCGAGACCGGCTGCACCCATTGCGGACATCGTGATCTCGGCGCGTCGTTTGTTCATCTCGCTCATGTAGAGCTTGAACA
Organism: Deltaproteobacteria bacterium; assembly: GCA_029261905.1. GTDB lineage: Bacteria > Myxococcota_A > UBA9160 > UBA9160 > SMWR01 > JAJDAM01. The sequence goes on along the minus strand of JAJDAM010000194.1, from coordinate 2,031 downwards.
TCGACGTGGCCGCACTTGGGCCCTGGCCGGATTTGGCGGACTCCGCACTGCGCCGAAGCGACAGCCCGAAGCACAGCGAATCCATTTCGTGCTGAGCGATTCGGTCTCGCAACGCGGCGTCGGCGAGGCGTCCGTCCTGTTCGCCCACGTACGGTCGGGCTTGCTCGGCGAGTGCACTGCGAGGTTGTTCGATGACCTTCTTCTTGCTCTTGGATTTCTTCTTCGCCGCCGGGCCCGCGCCGACCCCGGGCATCCCGCCCGAGAGCATCGCGCGTTCGTGTTGCAGCAGCCGCTTCGCAATCGTCCATCCACCGTTGAGCGGGCCGACGAGGTTCTTCGCCTCTGCGCGAACATCTTCGAAGAAGACCTGGCAAAAATCCGACTGGCCGCTGATCAGTTGGATCGGCGATACCGTCACGCCCGGCGATTTCAGATCGAACAGGATGAAACTGATTCCATCGTGCTTGGCGGCGTCCGGGTCGGTGCGCACCAGGCAGAAGATCCAGTCCGAGTGGTGCGCGTTGGTGGTCCAGATCTTCGAACCGTTGATGATGTAGTGGTCGCCATCGCGCACTGCACGGGTCTGCAGGCTCGCGAGGTCGGAACCCGCTCCGGGTTCGCTGTATCCCTGGCACCACTGCACCTGGCCGTTCGAGATCTTGGGGAGGTGTTCGGCTTTCTGTTCCTCGTTGCCGAATTCCAGCAAGACGGGGCCCAGCATGGCGAGGCCGAAGAAGCTCACGCCGGGTGCGTAGGTTCCGGCTGCGGCCAGCTCCTGCTGCAGCACGCGGGCTTCGGGTTTGGACAATCCGCCGCCGCCGTATTCTTTCGGCCACTCGGGCGTGGTGAAACCGCGCTCGATCATGATGTCCCGCCAGCGGTCGTAGTCGGCCTGGGTGGCGGCTGGCTTGGTTTCGCCGTCGCGTGGGTTTCGTAGCGATACGGGGCAGTTGGCATCGATGAAGGCACGTACTTCTTCGCGGAATGAATCGATCGCTTCGGGGGGCATGAACGCCTCAGGGGTCAGATGATTTGGCAGAGACACTGCCGTTTTATGCGGCCCGATGCAAACTCGGCGGCCGATCAGAACCGCATGGGCAGTTCGAGATGCTGCTCGTAGATGAAGTCGCGGTGTTCGAGCAGGATCTCGTTGGCGGCCTGGAGAATCTCGTCATCGGTGACCACGTAGTTCGTGCGCAGCATCGGGTGCATTGGGCAGAGTTCTTCGGACATGGGCTGAAACAGCGCCGCGAAGCATGCCCAGTAGATATCGAGTGCGGTGAGGGTGTCTCCGATGAAGTATCGGCTGCCGAGACCGCGCTGTTGGACGAGTTGCCCCGAGAGCGCCTGCAAGATCTCGATGACTCGCGGTTTCGCCGTGGCGACGGCGTCTTCCGAGAAGCCGTACTTGTCGGCGAGCCTTCTGCCCATCGCTTTCGCGGCTTCGGGTACCGCGTCGGACAGCAGCGGAGCCAACAGCAGGATGCGGCGGTGCCAGCCGAAGCCATCCGGTCCACAGATCTCACGCGCGAGTCCGAACATCCGGATGCGTTGCTCGAGATCGGTCGGGATCAAGCGTGGCTCGGGAGCGAGGCGCTCGGCGAGATCGAGGATCTCTGCCCAACCGTCGCGGCCGGGCTCGTTTTCGTAGACGGCGATCGGAGCATTGTCGCGGCCCGTCCAGGACCGCAGCGCATCGTTTTCGCCGCCTCCCAGTTGACGCACCGGTGTGTACTCGATCCCCTTGACGTGGAAGATCGATTTGGCGGATTCACCCCAGGGTCCCGGTACGCCGGCTGACAGCGCCAGACGCAATCCCGGTCTGGCGACGGCTTGTTCGACTTCGATGTAGTCCATGTTGGGTTCAGGCGTTGCCGTGGGCCTTGGTTTTGGTTCTGGCGGCATTTCGGACGATCGCGCCGGTGATGCGCTCGAAGATCGCAGGCGGAAAGTCGTGACCCATCCCTTCGATCGTCAGCAGCTCGGCGCCGGGAATCGCATCTGCGGTCTGCTTGCCGTTGATCGGCGGCA
>JAJDAM010000193.1 GCA_029261905.1 Deltaproteobacteria bacterium | reverse complement strand
TCACCTCGGATGCTCGCGACGCACTGCTCGCGGAGCCGTGGCCTGGCAATGTTCGCGAACTGGCCGAGCGGATTCGGCAGGCCGTGCTGCTGGCCGGTGATGGGGCCATCAGCGCAGAAGCACTGTTGCTGTCGGGCGATCCGGATGAAGTTCCGTCGTTCAAAGAGGCCAAACGCGCTTTCGAGACGCGTTATGTGGTCGGATTGCTACGACGCTGTGGCGGCAACATCAGTCGTGCCGCCCGCCTCGCCAAAAAGGACCGCAAGGACTTTTACGACGTGATCCGGCGCACGGGTGTGAACCCGTCCGAGTTCCGCTGAAGCGAAGGTCCGTCCCAAGGAGCCTTGTTGGTCGCCGCAATGGGGCCTTTTCCGCCCTCAGATGGTCCAGGTTGGGGGCTCGCTGGCTTCGATCGCCTTGCGGTGGTCCGCATAGCCTTCGCGCCCGATCAGCGCGAAGGCGGCCAGCTTGCCGGCCTCGACGCCCGGCTGGTCGTAGGCATTGATGCCGTAGAGCGCCCCTTGGAAGGCAGTCTGGAGCTCGAACGCGAAGAACAGTTGGCCCACCGTGTCGGGGCTGATCGTGGGCAGACGCCAGTTCGCGGTCGGCCGCGCGGCCTCGGCCAGTGCGATCGCCGTTCCGCGTTGTTCGGCGCGCAACAATTCGCCGAGATCGACGCCAGCCAGGTAGTCGGCCGGAGGCCCACCGGCGATCGGCCTCTTCCGGCGCGACGCCTCTACACTGACGAATGTGAGCCACTTGTCCGCCGGGCCTTCGACGAACAGCTGTACCTGAGAGTGCTGGTCTGTCGTTCCTCGCGCCGGAAGCGGTGTCGGGCCCACGCCGACGTTTCGACTGCCTCGTCGGGCGCGCTTTCCGAGACTTTCGCCGATGAGTTGAACGTACCAGCGGGCAAGCGGTTCGAGCGAATCGGCATACGGCATCAGCACGTGAATCGGCTTTCGCTTCGATTCGGCCATCACGTACGCGATCGCCGCCGCGACCGCCGAGGGGTTCTCGGCCGGTGTCCCCCTCGAGACGCGCGACAGGTAGCGGCGCGCACCGCCGACCACCCCGGCGATGTCGACCCCGGCAACCGCGGGTGTGAACAACCCACTCGGCGTCAACACCGAAAAGCGACCCCCGACGTCCTCGGGGAAGTCGAGGATCTCCGCTCCCTCTCGGCGTGCCATTTCGCGCAGAGCGCTGCGGCCGGTCGTGAAGACGCAATGATCTGCCCAACGTGTGCCACGGCCGGCTCTCTCCAACGCATCGCGGACGACCTGAAAACCAGCGGCGGTCTCGACCGTCCCGCCCGACTTCGAGACGACGTGCACGAGTGATTTTCGCAGATCGACGACTTCGAGCAGCGCACCGAGTGTTTCGGGATCGACGTTGTCGACGAAATGAATCCGCGGCCCACCCCGTTTCGCGGGCGACTGCAGGTTGTATTGCGGGTGTGCGAGTGCCCGAAGCAGAGCTTCCGCGCCGAGCGATGAGCCGCCGATGCCGATGTGGATCAGGTCGGTCGGCTTCCGACGTCGCCATCGCGCCGCGGCCTTTCGCGTGTTCGCGAGAATCGACGGTCGCTTCAGTGCGCGCACGAAGCCAGCGGGCGCGGCCTCCGAGTGCAGTTCGGTCAGCACCCGCGCGCTGCGACGCAACTCGGCCTTGACGTCGCCCTTGGTGATTCCGTGCGATCTGCCCAACGGCGGCGCGAGCGACCCACCGGCTTCGAAGTGAATGTCCTGTGATTCGGTTCGGCGTGTCACCAGTGCTCTCCTGCGATCTCAGTCGTTCGGAATGGAGCGGATAGAGTTGGATCGATCCGGCGTCGTCGTGTGCTTGGATTCAATCGAGTGACCCGAAGCCGAAGCGTCCCCCAGCAGCGTGGGGCACTGCGTCAGGGTAGAGTGAGTCCATGCGTGTCGCTCTAGTTCAAATGACTTCGACCGACGACATCGCCTCGAATCTGGACGCAGCCCGTCAGGGCGTATCGGCCGCGGTTGAATGCGGAGCACAGTTCGTCGGTCTGCCCGAAAATTTCGCATTCTTGCGACGGGAGGGGCAGCCTGTCCCATGCGCGCAAAGTCTCGATGGCGAGATCGTTGCGACCATGCGCGACCTGGCGCGCGAGCACGGGGTCTGCATCCTGGCCGGCACCTTCGCAGAGCGCATCGAGGGCAGCGCGCTTCTATACAACACGAGTGTATTGATCGCGCCCAACGGAAATGTCGACGCGGTCTATCGAAAAATCCATCTGTTCGATGTCGATCTCCGGGACAGCGGCGGGGGCGTCTTTTCGGAATCGGCCACGTTTGCGCCCGGCACCGAGGTGGTCGTTTCCTCTACCGAATTCGGTTCGATCGGGCTGTCGGTTTGCTACGACGTGCGGTTTCCCGAACTCTACCGACAGATGGCCGAGCGAGGCGCCCAGTTCATCACCGTCCCCAGCGCGTTCGCGCCGCAAACCGGGAAGGATCACTGGGAGGTCTTGTTGCGCGCCCGAGCGATCGA
>JAJDAM010000192.1 GCA_029261905.1 Deltaproteobacteria bacterium | reverse complement strand
GAAGTGCCATGGGTGTCCTCCGGTTTCGGTGCCAGCGCGTCGGCCAGGATTCGAGCCGCCGCATGACCTCGTTCGCGAACGGGGAAGTCGTCGATGTTCGCGTAGTTGAAAATCAATACGTAGTAGGCGCCGAGAATCATCTCGGTCAGTGCTTGCGGATCGTGCCGCCGCGTGACGTCGCCCAGCGCGAGCCCGTCTTCGACGATGCCACGGAACGCGGCGTGTAAACGCCGCACGCCATCCGAGCGTTCGGCCGCGTCTCCGCTGATCAGGTGCACGACTTCGACGAGCAATTCCCGGTTGCTCGGACCCGCTTCCGTCATGTGGGCCGCCACGGTGTCGAAGAAGCGGTGGATGCGTTCGGGCGTTCCGATCTTCGCTTTGCGGATGTCCTCGATCTCGAACATCAGCTCTTCGACACCTGCATGCGCGATCTCACGCAGCAGATCGAGCTTGGTCGGGAAGTGGTTGAAGAACGTCTTCTGCGCAATATCGGCGCGCTCGCAGATGTCGGCGACCCGGGTGATCTGGAAGCCCTGCTCCGCGAAGAGTTTCCGTGCGGCCTCGAGGACCTTGGACCGCATCTCGAGTTTTCGACGCTCTCGTCGAGAGGCGGGTTGGGACGAATTTTCGAGTATTTCCGGAGACTTGAACGATTCGGCACTCGACATGGACGAGTATTGTATAGAAAACGTATAGTCGAGTGCAATTGTATATTTGACTATACGAATAATTACCCGATGCATCCCACGGCGTCCGTAACCGGCTGTTCTCAAAAGGGAAAACGCATCCCGCAGGGCTCCGGTGGACGAGGCGGCGACCTGGGCGACGCTTTTTTTCTAAGGCAGCACTCGCTCCCCGCCGATCAGCGGGTTCCGGGGAAGGGTTCGGCCATCGCACAGAGGCCGACAGGAGCGAGACGTATGCTTACCGCCCACTCCCCCGACGTTCACCCGATCCCGACCGAACTCGACCCGATTGCGCCGAGCGAATTGCGCGAATTCTTCTCGGGCGATGACCCGCCCGTCGATGCCGACCCCGCGTTCCGCGAGCGGCTGCGCGGGGAACTCTGGACGCTGGTCGTAGACCGATATGCCGAGCGATCGCTGACGGATTGAACGGGCTGGGCGTGCCTGCTCGAGCGGGGTCACAGCTACCCTGCGCGCAGTGGACATCGCACCTTCATTTTCGATACCCGATTGCACCCACCACCCGACCTGCCCGGGTTGTCCACATTTCGGTGTCGCAGGCCTCGCGCCCGCGACGCGGGATCGAATCGAACAACTGGCTCGCGAAACAGGAGCCCGACTCGCACCGCTCGGCGAGGCGCCAGCGCACGGGTACCGTCATCGCGCACGGCTGATGGTGCGCGGTCGAGCGCGATCGCCGAAAGTCGGGCTGTTCCAGGCCGGCAGCCATCGCATCGCCGACATCCCGAACTGCCCCGTCCACCACCGACTCGTCAACCAGAGCGCGCAGGCCTTGAAGGCTGCCATGCGCGAGACGGGATTGTCACCGTACGCCGACGCCGCGCATCGAGGACTCGTGCGGGCGCTGCAGGTGGTCGTCGAGCGCTCGAGCCAGAGCGTTCAGCTCGTCGTGGTCACCAACTCGTCCGAGTCCGGCCCGTGCCTCGAGATGCTCGACAGGCTGCAGCGGTCACTCGGCTCCGAACTCCACAGCCTCTGGTGGAACGGAAACCCCGAACGCACGAATTCGATCCTGGGTCCCCATTGGTCCCATATCTGCGGCCCCGATGCCGTCGAGGAACGCATCGGTGGTGCCAGCGTGTTCTTCCCGCCGGGCGCCTTCGGCCAGAGCCACCTGGTACTGGCCGATCGCATCGTCGATGCGATTCACGCCTGCGTCGACGATGGCGCGCGGGTGGCAGAATTCTATGCCGGCGTTGGCGCCATCGGTCTCGGACTGCTGCAGCGCGGCCACGTGGTCGGTTTCAACGAAGTCAGCCCTGCGGGGCTCCGAGGACTCGAGGCGGGCATCGCCCGAATTTCTTCCGAATCCAGCGAGCGGGCGCGTGTCGTTCCCGGAACCGCCGGGTCCTGTACACAACTGCTCGCCGACTGCGATATCGCGATCGTCGACCCCCCTCGAAAGGGTCTCGACGCGGAGCTGCTGTCAGCGATTTGCGCCAACCCGCCTCCGCGGCTCGTCTACCTGAGCTGCGACCTCGAGCAGCTGTGCCGCGACACCGCCGCACTCGTCTCCGCAGGCGAACTGCGGCTCGATCGACTCCAGCCGTACGCCTTGTTCCCGTTCACCGATCACATCGAAACACTCGCAGTATTCGAACGAAACTGAAGCCGAGCGCGCTGTCTCCCACTGACGCAGATTCGAGCCAACGCATCAACGAGCCGATCCGAATTCCTGTCCCCCGAATCCATCCGAAAGCGAAGGCGGCCAGGGGTGGCGTCCGCGGAAGTCAAGCACAGCGCTCTCCGCAATCGGCGACGTCACTCGGCAACACAAATCTTGAATCGTGTTCTCATCGGGCAACCAGGCCAGCGAGCCATGCAGCGGACGCCACCCCT
>JAJDAM010000191.1 GCA_029261905.1 Deltaproteobacteria bacterium | reverse complement strand
CGCCGACGGACAGGTTCGTGATCGACAGGAACGCCGTGCTGTTGACGGAGCCGTCGCCGAGATTCAGGATGCGGATCTCGCCCTCGTGCTGTTCCAGAATGAACACGCGCTGCGTGTCGTCTGGCGGCGCGGTCAGAAACACCGGGAGATCCAGGATCCCGGGTCCGACGATGCGTGTCGTCTCGAACTCCTGTGCAACGCTGGTCGCGGGAAAGACCGCTGCGAGGACGACGAGCAGAGCCAGGGCTGGAGCCAGTAGTGGGCGAATCGAAAGGGTCATCGATTCTCGCTGTTTCCGTTTCATCGAGTGGTTGGTCGGATCGTTTCGGCCATTGTCCCACAACCAGGCAGTCGGGCGCGAACGGCTCGTTTCGTTCGATCAGCTGCGCGATGTCAGCACGGAGCCCGCGACGACGGCTCCCGCACCGAAGAGCATTGTGGCCGAAAAATGCTCCGGCGGCAGCAAGCCGGGGTAGAAGAGATGGGTCAGTGAGATCAAGCCAAAGGTGGCGATCGGCGTGACTGCGATGATCGCACCGACCCGCGAAGCTTCCAAGTGCTCGGTGGCCGCACTGAACGCGCCATAGCCGATCACGGTATTCGCGGCGCAGTACAGGAGCAGTCCGAACCGCGGAGCAGAAAGTCGGGTGATCTGCGCCGGCTCGATCAGCGGCGCCAGACAAAGCGCGCACCCCACGTAGATGCACAAGAGCAGTTGGGGCGATGAGAACCGAACCAGAAGCTGCTTCTGCGCCAGACCATAGATCGTCCACAGCAACGAGGCGGCAACCAGTATCCCGCAGCCCAGCAGGTAGCGGCTGCCATCGTCGAGGAACGCCTGGAGTTGATCCGAGAAGAACACCCCGAGGCCGAAGACGATGGTGCCCAGTCCGATCCACTGCGTGCGATTGAACGATTCGTGAAATATCGCGATCCCGCCGAGTGCGAGCAGCAGTGGACTGAGCTGCATCAGGATCTGGACGTTGGCGGGCGTCGTGAGGTCGAGGCCGACGAGAAACAACACGTAGTTCGATGCGAGCCCGAGCGTCGCTGCGACCAACAGGAACCACTCGACCCGCGGCACGCGGCGGAGCTGGGGAAGGCGGTCTCGCTTCCACAGAATGAGGGCCAATACCGCAGCGGACAGCGTGAACCGGAACCAGGTCAGAGTTTCCGGCTCGATGGCGCGAAGCAATACCGACAGAACGATCGGCAGCGTTGCCCACGCGAGCATGGTGGTCGCAGCCAGCCCGATGCCCAGACGCGTTCGCCCAGAGGTCTGGTGGAGGTTCATCGGAGCTGGGATTCGATCACGTGTTCTGGACGCGGAGCCCGCCGTCGACTTGCATCACTACACCATTGATGTACGAGGATGCAGGGAGCACGAAGTTGAGCGTTCCATGAGCGACCTCTTCCGGGTCACCGTAACGTCGCAACGGAACACGGCGCCGCGCGAACTTCGTCTTTGCTGCGTCGGGTATGGCTTCGGTCATGCCCGTATGAATCGGCCCCGGGCAGATGCAGTTGACGGTGATGCCGCGCGAGCCGAGTTCGACCGCCATCGAGCGTGTCAAGCCGACGACGCCATGTTTGGCGGCGGTATACGGGCTGGCGAACGCGCTGGCGCCGAGCCCTTCGGTCGATGCGATGTTGACGATCCGTCCAGCTCCGCTGGCCAACAGATGTGGCAGGGCCAGTCGGATCAGCTTGACCTGAGCGGTGAGGTTGACCTCCAACGTGCGGTCCCAAGCGGCTTCATATTCGGCGTGATCGATCGGCGCTCCTCGGCTGATGCCGGCGTTGTTGATCAGGATGTCGAGTCCACCCCACCGGCGGACCACGTCGTCGACCATGCTCGCCAGTGCTGTCGAATCCGAGACGTCGAGTGCCCAGCCGGCGGCGCTACCGCCGGCTGCAGTGATTTCGTCAGTGACTTCCGCTACGCCGTCACCGTTCTGGTCTACCACGGCGACGTGTGCGCCCTCGTCAGCGAACAGGTGGGCAGTCGCTCGACCCATACCGCTGGCGGCGCCGGTCACGATCGCGACCTTGGAAGTGATCGATCGACTCAACTGGCTCAGTCGGGGCATGAAATCTCCTGCACGGTTCGACGGGTGTGATGGGAAGTTCGGGGGCAACTCGAGAACGGAAAGCAGAACCAGGATACACCCGGCTCGGTGGATCGAAGAGCCGAAATGGGCTCGGAGATGTCGCGAACCCACGTAGATTTGCGCGTCAATCCTCGGGAAAGATCGAGTCCTGCATCATCTTGACTGCGTCGAATGTGATCCATTTCTCGGGCGTGACTTCCAGGATGAGCCTGCGGTCCGAATCGAGCATACCGACGAACTTCTTCTGAATCTCGTCCGCTCCGGGAATGATGGCCGCGGCGATGGCCGGATACACCCAGGCCTTGGTCTCATCGTCTTCGAGGATGCGAACGGTTCCCTGCACGGTGATGGATTTCGATGGGCCGAGTTTCGTTCCGACACTGGACACGATGACGGTAACCCGAGGGTCGCGGCGGATGGCGGCGATGCGGGCACGCTGGCTGGTCGCGGTGAACCAGAATTTCCCGTCACGCCACACCTACGTCATGATGACGCCCATCGGCGAGCCATCTCGTTTTCCCCAGCAGAACGAGGCTTCGTTCTGCGTCGTCAACAACTCTTCGCGCACATCGAGTTCGAGCGGATACTTCGTCACATCTTCGTAGTTGCGGGTGGCCATGAGGCGATGGGATCCTTGTGGTGGCTGTGCAATGGGTTTCGATGTCTTCTCGCTTTGGTTGGGGTGAGTCGTAGAAGGTTGTCGAGATCATTTGCGCGGAAGACGGTGCGGATGACTAGCGCGCGATCACCAGCCGCGGTCGTCGACGGTGCTATCGTGCGGGAAGCAAATTACGCGACCCGTGATGGGCTGGCCAGTTCCGGTTGGCGTCGAGCGGGTGATAGGCGCGCCGGTTGCTCGAGTCGTGGACCAGACGCGGACGTGGACACAGAAGTGGATTCGAAGACACAGGGTTCGATTGATATCCACGCCCACGTGGTGCTCGAAGAAGCTCTTGGCGCGGCAGGCGAACACGGCCCCGAGATCGGTCAAGACGAATCGGGCCAGCCGTGGTTTCGGGTCGGCGGCTATCGACTCGACGGTGTTCGTTACCGCGGCAGCGCGTTCATGGACGCGGATCTGCGCATCGCCGGGATGGATCGTGCTGGAATCGACTATCAAGTCCTGTCACCGAACCCGCTTACGTACTTCCATCATATCGATGCTCGATCCGCACTCGCATTCTGCCGCCGTCACAACGATGCGATGATGGCTCACATTGCCCGGTACCCAGATCGTCTCGGCGGATTCGCCGCACTTCCGATGCAGGACCCGGTCGCGGCAGCCGACGAACTGGAGCGAGCGGTGCGAGAGTTGGGGCTGCTGGGAGCGTACGTGGGGACCGAGTTCGGAACCGAGCTCGACTCGGAAGCGATGGATCCATTCTATTCCAGCGTCTCGGCACTGAATGTCCCGCTGTTCTTTCATCCAGCACCTCCCGGTATCGATGGCCCCGCGGCTGATCCGCGCTTGCGCCGCTTCGACCTCGATCTGATCTGTGGCTTCGCAGCCGACGAGACGCTGGCTGTCGCGACGCTGGTGTACGGCGAGGTACTGGATCGGCATCCCGAGTTGGACATCTGTGTGAGTCACGGGGGCGGCGCCACGGCTCTATTGATCGGTCGGATGGCGATGGCTGCGATCAAGCGGCCCTGGTCGCCGCCAAGTCTGCGTTCGGAAGGCGCGTTCGAGGCGAGCGTGAGGAGACTCTGGTTCGATGCCCATGTTCACGATCCGAGAGCGCGCGAGCTGCTGGAAGATGTGATGGGGAGCGACCGGCTGGTGATGGGTACGAACTTCGCCGGTTGGGACCAGGGCGATGCAATGAAATTGGGTGACGGGGCGAAACGGCTTGCAAAGAACGCCCGCCGGCTGTTGCGGCTGGAATCTGGAATAGAGTGTCATGACAACTAACGGACGAGCCGCCGAATCCGTGCGATTCGATCGGCCCGGCCGTGGGACCCGAACCTCGGGTCTGGCTACGGGGGGCTGGGGATGACCGCCTACTGGATCGAGAACGGAAATTTGATCGATGGAACCGGGGAACCGGCAAGATCCGAGTCGGTTCTGATCGACGCTGATCGGATCGTCGCGGTAGGAGCCGAGGCCGACCGGCTGGGCGCGGCACACGGATCGTGTGAACGCATCGATGCCAGCGATTGCGCGGTGATGCCCGGCCTGATCGATTCGCACTGCCACATCACGTTCAACGAGCCGTCGTCGAACGATGAGCTGTTCTTCCATCGACGCGAGGGTCTCGCCGCGCTGGTCGCGGCCTGGCACGTCCAGAAGCTGTTGCGTGCGGGAGTGACGGGATTTCTCGATGCCGATGTCCTGTTTGATCTCGGTGTCGACCTGCGCGACGCGATCGACGCGGGGATGGTCGAAGGCCCTCGCATGACGACCGGCGGCAACGCGCTGTTGACTGCGGTCGGCGGAACGGCGGGCCCGCTGATCCCGGACGAGGGCCGGCGGGGTTACGCGAGCGTGGTTCGCACCCGCGACGAGATGGTGACCGAGACACGACGCCAGATCAAAGCGGGAGTCGACTGGATCAAGATCCATGTAACCGGCCTGATTCCGCGCCAGAAGAGCGCCGGCGAGATACAGGTCTGGTCCCTCGACGAGCTGCGCGTCGTCTGCGACACCGCGCACGCACTCGGAACGCCGGTCGTGGCGCACTGCCGCAACAGCTCGAGTACCGCAGACGCTGCGCGGGCCGGCGTCGATATGATCTTGCACGCGACATTCATGGACGATGTCGCGCTCGAGGCCGTGATCGAAGCAGGCGCCGCGCTCGTTCCGACGCTGACGTTTCAGGCGAATCTCGCCGACCACGGTTCGAAGGTCGGCTCTTCACCGGAGTTGGTCGAGATTTTCCGCAATGAGATCTCCGGCAGCAGCGGGATGCTGCGTCGGGCTTTCGATGCAGGCGTACCGCTGCTGTGTGGCTCGGAGAGCGGATTCTCGTTGACGCCGTATGGGCACTGGCATGCAAGAGAAATGGATGTCTTCGTCGAGCACCTCGGCTTGACGCCGTTGCAGGCGATCCGATGCGCCACGATGGAGGGCGCGCGGTCGTTGCGACTCGAAGGAGAGGTGGGTGTGGTCGCTGCCGGCAAGCTTGCCGATGTGATCGTGGTCGAGGGGGATCCGCTGAGCGATATCCGACTGCTCGGCGATCGCCGCAGGCTCCGGCACGTCATTTCGCGCGGTCGATCCGTCGATCTGTCCCGTCCCTGGCCCGAGCGCAAACCCATTTCGGGCGAACGAGTCAGCGGATACTCGACACAGATCTTGACCTGGGACCTCGTCAACTCGTGATGCGAGCGCGTCGGGGTAATGGATGACGACTTTCACCGTATCGAACTACGACGACGCATTCGCGACGCTGCGCGTCCGCGATCTCGCCCAGGCGCTGTACGATGAGGGGGCGGTGATCATGGAGGACGTGCTGCTGACCTTGCACGGCGAAGCCCACCGCGATCGCCGCCGGCTCGAAAACCGCGTGTTTCGTCGCGAGATCTTTCGTTACTACGAAGGACAGGTGATTCCGCGCACGATCGAACGCACGATCGCGCCGTTCGTCGAGCGCGGACACGCAGACCTGGTCGTGCTGGGCTATCGGGTGACGATGAACCTGACCGCAGATTTCGCTGGCATCGATCGTCCACATCAAACACCTGACGAAACCGAGGCGCTGCTCGGATTGGTCGTGAAGTTCAGTGAAGGTGCGACGTTGGTCCACTCGACGCGCGACCACGACGCCGTGCGCGCCGAGGTGCGGCAAGCGCTCGGCGATTTCGACCGGATCTTCCTGCAGCCGTCGATCGATCGTCGTCGCGAACTGCTGGCGCGAATGGAGCGGGGAGAGATCGACGAGTCCGACCTTCCGAAAGATGTATTGACCGTGCTGTTGCGCAACGAGGAGCGGCTGCCGCTGCCCGACGATGTGCTGCGGCGGGAGATTGCATTTTATCTGCAAGCCGGTTCGCACAGCACGGCAAACTCGGTGACCCATGCAATGCACGAGGTGTTCGATTGGTGCGAAACGCATCCGCAGGATGCCGCCCGTATGGCCGACGAGCCGTTGTTCTTGCAGCGATGCATTCACGAGAGCATGCGTCTGCATCCTGCCAGCCCGGTCGCCTGGCGAAAGCCGCTGTGTCCACTCGAGTTGCCGAACGGTCAACGGGTGGGGGACGGTGACAAGGTGATCGTCGACATGAGAGCGGCGAATACGGATCCTCGGGTGTTCGGCGCGGATGCGGACCGATTCAATCCGCACCGGAGTCTGCCGCGCGGCGTTCAGCCGTTCGGATTGACTTTTGGCGGTGGAATCCATGCGTGTCCGGGGCAGGACCTCGACGGCGGGGCTGTGCCGAAGCCCGAGTCGAATTTGGAAGCGTCGAACGGACTCGTCGACCATCTGTTCGGCGCGGTGTTCTTGCTGGTCGATGCGCTATTGGCCAGGGGGGCACGGCGCGACCCCGCTCGTCCACCGGAGCGCGACGCGATGACGGAGCGCCCGAACTGGGGCAGCTATTTCGTGGTCTTCGATGATGCAGGAGGCCGGTGAAGACATGCGCAGTGCAGTGGTGACAGGAGCAGGGCAGGGGATCGGCGCGGCGATCGCTTCGGCATTGGTCGATGAGGGCTATCGCGTCGGTGTATTGGATGTGGATGCAAAGGCGGCGTCGCGCGTGGCGACACGGCTTGGCAATGCAGTGGCGCTGCATGCCAGCGTGACGGATCCCGTGTCGGTGGAGGCGGCGCTGGATGCGTTCGAGCAGACCCCGGACCTTTGGGTCAACAACGCCGGAATCGTTCGTTTTGGAGCACTCGTCGAACTGTCGCTCGACGACTGGCGAATGGTCGTCGACGTGAATCTCACCGGTTGTTTCGTCGCCTCGCGGGCGGCTGCGACGCGAATGCTGGTTCGCGGCTCGGGTTGCATCATCAATGTGACATCGATGAACGGGATCGCGCCGGGACCCAACGCAGGCGCGTATGGGTCGACCAAAGCAGCCGTGGCGTTGCTGACGCAGCAGATGGCACTCGAATGGGGCCCGGGAGGTCTGCGAGTCAACGCCGTGGCGCCGGGTCTGATCGACGGTGGAATGTCGGAGGCGATCTACGCGGACGCGGTGATCCGCAAGGCGCGAGAATCGAAAGTGCCGCTGGGACGACTCGGTCGCCCGGAAGATGTCGCACAGGCCATTGTATTTCTGGCATCGGATGCGGCCGCCTATGTGACCGGACAGAACCTGCTGGTCGATGGCGGTGTCACGATGGGAATCATCGCCCAGCTACCGCGACCCAAGGCGGTCGACGGCGCCGGCGATGGTTCCAAACCGGAGGGTTGAAGCGATCGACGCGCGCAATCTGATCTTGTCTGGCGGGATCTTTCACCCGTTCGAGCAGTCGTCGTCCGAGTTGGCGCGTCAGCTCGCAACGGTGGGAATCGAATCGGCCATCACTGAAGACATCGAAGCCGGGCTCCGCGAACTCGCAGACGGTCGATACGAACTCCTGACGGTCAACGCGCTGCGCTGGCAGATGGCTGGTGAAAAATACGACGAGTACCGCGAACAGTGGCGGTTCGAGTTGTCGAACGCGGCGCGGCGCACGATCTCCGATCACGTTTCGGGAGGAGGCGGATTGCTCGGTCTGCATACCGCTTCGATCTGTTTCGATAGCTGGTTGCAGTGGGGGGAGATTCTCGGAGCCGCCTGGGTCTGGGGAAGTTCTCACCACCCCGAATTCGGCGAGGTCGATGTGAAAGTCGTCGGCAACCACCCGGTCGTCCACGAGTCTCGCGATTTCCGCGTGGATGACGAGATCTATCATCAGATGAACCTGCAACCCGATGTGATCCCGCTGCTCGTCGCGGAACACGACGAAGGGCCCCAGCCCTTGTTGTGGGCGCGTCACTATGGCGCCGGTCGGGTCGTGTACGATGCGTTGGGACACGACGCAAAGAGCATCGCGCATCCACAACACGTACGGATTCTGAAACGCGCCGCGCAGTGGGCACTCGGGTGCCCCGATGAAGAG
>JAJDAM010000190.1 GCA_029261905.1 Deltaproteobacteria bacterium | reverse complement strand
GGCCGCGGCGGTGTCGAGAACGTCGCGTGGACGGTGGCGCACGGTCTGGCGCGTTCAGGAGACGATGTTCACGTGCTTGCACGCCAGGCGAGCGCTCAATCAAAGGTCCCCGTTCACCGGGTCGATGTCTCCGACTGGTGGCAGCCGCTCCGCGTGCTGGGGTTTTCGCGTGCTACCGCGCGTGTCGCTCCGCGGGGTTCCTACGACATCGTGTACTCGCTAGCGCGCACCGCTCACCAGGATGTCTATCGAGCTGGAGGCGGCAGCCATGCGAACTACATGGAGCGGCGCTACGGCAGGCGGACTGGATCGCTCTACAGGCTTTCACCGCGACACGCGACGCTGTTATCGATCGAACGCCGCGTGTTTCGCGATTCGAGCCAGACGGTCCAATGCGGGTCCGAGATGGTCCGACGCGAGCTCCAACGGCGATACGCGATCCCGAACGAACGACTCGTCGTCATTCGCAACGGCGTAGACCTGGCTCGTTTCCGACAGACACCCGAGCTTCGGGTCATGCAACGCGAACAACTGCGCGGCGAACTCGGTGCCGGCGATCACCCGGTCTGGCTGTTCGTCGGCTCGGGCTTCGAGCGCAAGGGCCTCGATACGGCGCTGCGCGCGCTGGCCCGGGCTGACGGCCAGGACTCGCACCTGTGGATCGTCGGAGCGGACCCCAAGTCGGCCTGGGAACGGCTCGCGAAATCCCTGGGGATCGCGGATCGGGTTCGCTTCCTGGGGTTTCGGTCCGACGTGTCCCGTCTCTACGCGGCATCGGACGCGCTGCTCCTCCCCACGCGCTACGACGCCTGTGCGAACGTGTGCTTCGAAGCAGCCGCAGCAGGAATCCCGATCGTCACCACCGCATCCAACGGCGCCGCGGAAGTGCTCGATGGCGGCGGCTTTACGATCGAAGATCCAGAAGACGTCGACGCCACCGCTGAAGCGCTCGATGCGCTGAACGATCCAGCCAGGCGTACACAGATGGGCGACGCAGCCCACAAAGCCGCCGCAGCGCTCGATTGGAGCGACCACGTGACGCGCCTTCGCTCTCTCTTCGCGGAAATCGCCGCATGACGCAGGGAATCCGCTGGCCGCGCGGCGTGCGATCGATTCAGATGCAACTGGAATCGATGTTCGACGTCGACTCGCAGCCGATTGGCCGCACGAAGATCCTGTTCGACCGCCCCGGCCGGCGCCGACTGATGCAGCTCACGACCGAAGCGGAAGGGTCTCTTTTCGTGAAACAGATGCGAGGCGTTGCGCTGTCGGCCTATGGCATGGATGCGGCCGCGCGAGAATGGCGAGCGCTCACGATGTTGCATCGCGCCGGCGTCGCCGTACCCGAGCCGCTTGCACTCGGCACGCTGGCAAACGGAGATCGTCTGCTCGCGACGCGCTTTCTCGATGGCGTCACGTTCAAGGATCGACTCGTGCAGGAACGAAGTGCGCGCAGCGAACACAATGCGATGCTCGGCGCCATCGGAAGGCTCGTGCGGAAATTCCACGAGACCGGTTTCGTACACAGGGATCTTCATTGGGGAAACATCCTGATTACAGCATCGGGCCCAGTCCTGCTGGATCTACAATCCGCTCTTCCACTCCCCTTCTCACGGTGGCGCCTTCGCGACCTGGGCAGCCTCGACTACTCGGTCTCACCTCACCTATCGATCAGCGACCGGACCCGTCTTCGCGCCGCGGCTCTCGGTATCGATGCCCCGTTCGGTTCGGAGAGCCGCCGCGCGCTGCGCGCCGTTGGCGACGCGTCACACGGTGCGGCGCGCTCGCACGCGGCCAGTCGAACGCGCCGATCACTGCGACCCGGCCGCCAGTATGCATCGATCCACCTCGGTTCCGATCGCGGACTCCGCCGGCGCGAGGTGTCCGAACCCGAGGTTGCGGCCGCATTCGCGGCGCGGGACGGTTCGCATTCCGATGAAAGCTGCGTGATCCTGAAATCCGACGCGAGAGCCCGTGTCTTCGCGGTGTCGACCCAAAACCACAGCCTTGTCGTCAAGGAATACCGAGCCGGCGGTTGGACGAGGCGGGTGGCCGATCTGTTTCGTGGCTCGCCGGCGCTGCGCGCATGGCGCGGGGGGCACGGCCTGCTGGCCCGCGGCTCGGGGGCTGCGTTGCCGATGGCGTTCGTCGAGCGGCGTCGATTCGGGATTCCGATTGCGTCAGCGATCGTACTGGAAGACCTGCGCGCCCTCGAAGCGGCAGACGAGTGCTCGAAGGAATACGCCAGCGAGCGCGAGGTGCTGCGCGCGCTCGCTCGCCTCGCGAGCGGAATGCATCGGCGTGGTGTCATCCATGGAGACCTGAAGGCGAGCCACGTGCTGTTGGAACGCGATGGCGAACGCATCAGTGGGCGCTTGATCGACCTCGAAGGCGTTCGGTTCCACCGGCGTCTTTCCGATCGCCAGCGCATCCATGCACTCGCTCAGCTGAACGCTTCGCTACCCGATCGCATTTCCGATGAAGGGCGCCTTCGCGCGTTCGACTGCTACGCGGCGGCCTTTCCGTTCCGCGGTGATCGAAACCAATGCCTGCGAGAAATCGTCGCCGTCAGCCTCGAGAGACATCACCGCTGGACGGGCAGCGACTGCGCAATGGTCGTGCGCGACGCACCGATCACCCCATCGAACCGTGTCAGCGAGAGATGAGAACCCAGCGAAAATGGCTCGACGAGTTCGTAATCTGGCCACCCTCGCCGAGCGAATAGGTCAGTTCTGGAGCCGAGTGTGCCGTGCTGACGATCTCCCGAAACGCGGACAACTTCGACTCGGGGTCATCGGGGTTGTGGCCGTGAAAGACGATCTCGACCTTCGACTGATTTTCGATGACATTGAGAACCAGTGTTGCGAGGGTAAACAGCTTCCCGATTCCCTCGACCGCCTCGACGGAGAAGCGCGGGACGTCGACGTTCGATATTTCGAGCCGATAGTCGATACGCATGGTTTTCTCCGTTTGGTGTCGTGTCGTGCGTTCAGACGGGTGTCGCGGTCGCTGATTGGCGCGCAAGGTGCCCCTCGGCCCCGGGGCTGTCAATCACTGTTCCTGCTGCGCGCGCTCGGAAATCGGAAGCGAGACTCGCTCAAGGGTCTTCTTTGGCGACTGTTCTCAACCGATCGACCAACTCGTCGCGCGTAAACACCCCTTTCTCGATCAGCAACTGCGCAATCGCGCGCAACATCGACTCGTTGGCTTTCGCGCTGGCGGCGGCATTGGGGTTGTTGTCGGAGTGGGTGTCGGAGTGGGTGTCGGAGTGGGTGTTGGCTTCGGGAGTGACTTTGGAATCCGCGACGACTGCTGCGCGGTCCGGAGCGTTCGGCGCGTCACCGGCAATGGCCTTCGCCGGCTCGACCGGAACAGCTTGCTGCGACTCTGCGAACTCGAGGATCTCTGGAATGTCCAGGTCGGGAGACTCCGGTTCCGATTCGATGAACAAATCGGGTGCGGACAGGTCGAGATTCGAATCCGTCTCGAATCCCCCAACGAATTCCAGTTCGTCCTCTTCGTCCGGCGAATCGACGAAATCTTCGAATCCGGCGCCCTCGTCCCCGGCGATCAATCCGCCAGTCGAAAACGGACTGCTCGCATGGGCGAGCGATTTCGGTTCCGATGATGACTCACCTGCGGATCTCCGCGCCGGCAAGGGTGTCACCTGCAGCGCGGGGTCCGGCGCGGGTATCCCGGTGGAATCCCAGTGATAGTGTCGGTGGATGCACTCGTCGAGTTCGGTGGGTCCGACGATCACCGGCTGGATCGGCATGCCGATCTCGGCACTGAGCTCCTCGAGTGCTGCCGTAGCGGTCGGGTCTTCTATTCCGAGGTAGAGAACCTGCTGATCGCCATCTCGGTTCAGAAGGAGTGGGCAACAGCGATACTTCTCCACCGTGGCGACGGAGACCAGATCCAAGATCTCGCCGTTGATCCGTTTGCCTTTCAGCGAAACGACGGGAAGGTTGAGCTGGCTCGCGAGTGCGCGAATCAGTGTGGCCTCATCGAGAAAGCCCAACCGCACCAGCGTCATACCGATCGGGGTGTCCCGTTCGCGCTGTTCGGCGAGTCCGAGCTGGAGTTCGGACTCCTTCACGACTCCCGCTGTAACCAGCAGGTCGCCAAGTCGGGGATGTCCAGGGCCGCGATCCGTCACGGCCTCACAATCGGCCCAACGCCTCGGGGACCTTACCCCCTTGATTTGCCACTCGAGGGTTGCCCCTCGACGCCCTCGACCGCCCCTCGACCACACCTCTAATGGCGCCAGCGTGTGTGCAAGAGCGCGCGGAAACCGACGCTCACGTATCATTCCGGGGTGAGCCAGACCCGACTCCAGCTTCTGAGAAATATGCCGGTATTCGGCGGTCTCAATGATGCGGCGATCGAGGTCATCCTCGAACTGTCGAAATCCGTCGAGACTGGAAAAGGAGAGTATTTCTTTCGCCAGGGTGACGATAGCCACAGCACGTTCGTGCTCGAATCCGGTCGGGTCGCCGTCTTGAAGTCGTGGAAGGGCTCGCAATACACGCTTCGCCGACTCGGCGCCGGAGACTGTTTTGGGGAAATGGCGCTGATCGACTTCGGTCCACGAAGCGCGTCTGTGATCGCCGAAGCCGATTCCACCGCCATCGAGTTCTCGCCCGGGTGCCTGCTCGAAGTCGCAAAACGGGATCTCGAACAGTATGCGCTGGTCTACATGAACATGGCTCGAGAACTCAGCCGCAGGCTCCGCCTGGCCGACGAGCGCCTGTTCGAAGTCGAAGCGGAGGTACATTCTGCGACCGACTCGAGTGACGAGACGAAGTTCGTTTTCAACTCAACGTGAAGGTCTCGCCGAGCTGGGCTCGGAGCTCGATCGCCAGACCTCGACCGATTGCGGCCGCGTCTGTCTCGTCGGTATTGCACATCACCGCCAAGGAAACTCGTCGCTCACCCATCTTCGGATAGTGGTTGATTCGCAGGCCGTAGCCCGGCCCGTCGCCTCCGTGACCGAACTCGGAACCGAAGGGCCCATCCGGGTCGGCCATCAGACCCAGCCCGTAACTCGGCGTCACGTGAGGTGGATGATCGCCGGGCACTGGACACAGCTCGATCATCTGCGCCAGCGAGCCTCGCAGCACCAGTTTTCCGCCGAATAGCGCGTGAAGCATCTCGCAAAGCTCGGCGGCAGTCGAAGCGACCACTCCTGTCGCGCACCAACCGGGATCGTAGACGCCACGAACGTCCTCGGCGGGCCGGCCGGAACTGAAGCAGCGGCTGAATCCGGGTGCCAGCGACGCGAACGAATCGTCGATTGCGAACGTGCTCGAAAACCCCAGAGGCCCGCCGATGTGCTGGGCGAATGCGTCGCCGAAACTCGACTCGTTCGCGCGTTCGACGACGCGTTTGAGGAGCATGTAGCCCGTGTTCGAGTACGACCAGCCCGCACCGGGCGCGAAGTCGAGCCCGCGATG
>JAJDAM010000189.1 GCA_029261905.1 Deltaproteobacteria bacterium | reverse complement strand
ATGCTCGGCGACGGCGAGGGGTTCCTCGGTGTGATCGCCCGCATGACGCTCGGATACGATGGAGACGCACGCGAAGCACCGCGCACGTTGATCGCCAAACTGCCGCAGGCGGCCAACCGGGCGATGGGCGAGATGATGGGCGCCTACGAACGCGAGAGCCTCTTCTACGAGGAACTCGCGTCTTCTGTTCCAATTCGGACTCCACGCCTGTACTACAGCGCATTCGATCGCGATCGAGGCTCTGAGCAGCAGGCCAAGATCATGGCGCTGGTCGATCGCATACCAGTCGCATTGGCGCAACGCACCCTTGGCGCCGGCAAGTGGATCGCCGGCCGAAAGAAGCGGCGATACATCCTGTTGATGGAGGATCTGGCGCCGGCTCGGGTGGGCGACCAGGTCTCCGGCGGATCGCCGGAAGATTGCGCGAGGTTGCTGGCCGCAGTGGCGCCCGCGCATGCTGCGTTCTGGGGAGGCAGCGCGCTCCAGGACCAGTTCTGGGTCGTGCCGCAGAGCATCGATTTGCGCATGCGCTACGGAATGTTCCGGCAAGCCCGCGCGCGTTTCGCCGAGCGCTACGGGGGCCTGATCGAAGCAGGGTTGGGCCGAACGATCGATTGGCTATCGACGCACGGGTTGGAGATGACCCGAAAGCTGTTCATCGGGTCTCCCGAGACGATTCTGCACTGCGATCTGCGACTCGACAATGTGTTCTTCGACGACGATCGCAGCGACCCCGAATCGGGACCCGACGGTGTGATCGTTTTCGATTGGCAGCTGGTTAGACGGGGTCCGGCCGCCTACGACGTGGCGTACTTCTTGTCGGGGGCGCTGGCACCCGAGACCGATGACGCAACCGAGCAGGCGCTGCTGCAGGACTACCACGACCGACTGCGCGCGGGTGGTGTGAAGGACTACGAGTTCTCCGCGTTCCAAACAGACTATGCGCGCGGATTGCTGGCGGTACTGCAGACCATGACGACGATTGGCGATGTCGACATGGGAGACGGGCGCGGCGTCGCGCTGGCCGACCTGTGGATCGAACGGCTTGCAGGCCGCGTGCGCGGATTGGATCTTCAGGCGCTGCTCTGAAGCAACCGGGCGAGTACGCGTCTCGGGTTAGCTGGCCAGCAATGCGAGCGCAGCGGCTTCGATCACTTCCTGGGTACGCTCGCGGCCGAGTCGCTGGTCGACTCGAAGACGGTTCCAGGCTTCGAACGATGTGAACAGATCGAGTGCTTCGAGCCGATCGTCATCGGTGCCATCGAGTTCGGGGAGCCATTTGAGCAGGTCGGCTCGCAGCCGGCGGGTGTCATCGGCGTAGGTTCGCTGCAGGAAGGGCGTGTTCCAGCGCTGGATGTCGCCCGATCGCATGAACGGCGCGATGCGCTCGAAAATCGCGATTCGCCGCTGAATCATCGCACGGGTTCGCTGCTGCAGGCTTCCGGTGGCTCGGGGCTCGGTCAGCAACGGATCGATTTCGAGCTTGATGGCGGCCTGGACCTCGCTGTTCAGGCTCTCCATGTCGTCGAAATGCCGGAACACCGTGCGCGTGCCGACGCCGGCGCGCTGGCTGACCTGCTCTGCGGTCGGCAGCAACTCGCCTTCACGGACGAGCTCGAGCAGCGCTTCGACGATCCGCTCCCGATTGCGAGCGCCTCGAAGGGCGCGACCATCCTGGGTGTTGTCGGCACTCTTTGCGGGCTTCTTGGCGGCCATCATGACTCTCGCGGTTTTGATGTAGAGCGGATGTGGAGTGGATGAGGACGGCGATGGAACGGCATGAATAGTGGCACGGCCCATGTCATTATGCGAGCTTTCCCTGCCCGTTGGCCCAACGGTGTTCATTGTGCGGGCAAGCAGACTGGGTGCTGTACCGCGAAGCGCGGGCCCATCAAAATCAAAAATGGAGGTGCTTCAATGAAGGTTGGACTGATTCCGGTCAACATGGGGGTCGAGAGCGTCGACCAGATGATCGCGATCGCGCAGAAGGCCGAGTCCGTTGGGGTCGAGTCGGTGTGGACGTTCGAGCACGTGATCGTTCCCGTCGAGTACGAGTCGAAATACCCCTACAACCCCACGGGGAAAATGGGGGCACCGCCCGAGACGAACATGATCGATCCGTTGATCGCATTGACGGCGATCGCGGCCCACACGTCCACGCTGCGTCTCGCGACGGGTGTGAACATCTTGCCGCAGACCAATCCGCTGTATCTCGCCAAGCAGTCTGCGAGCCTGGATTTCGTGTCCGGCGGCCGGTTCATGCTGGGGATCGGCATCGGCTGGCTGCGCGAAGAGTTCGACGCACTGGGCGTACCGTTCGAACGCCGTGGCGCACGCTTCGACGATTACGTAGAGGCGATGAAGAAGGTCTGGGCCGGTGACGTCGTCGAGCACAAGAGCGACTTCTTGAACTGGTCCGGATTCAAGAGCTATCCCGTACCGATCCAGAAGCCCGGCGTTCCGTGCATCATCGGCGGTTCGAAGGGCAAGGTATTCGAACGGATCGCCAAGCACGGTGACGGATGGTACGCGCCGGCTCAGAACGTGGATGCACTGGAAGCCATGCTGAAGCCGCTCGACGACGCCTGCAAGAAAATCGGCCGCGACCGCTCGACGGTCGAGATCTCGACGATGTGGATTCCGGCGATGGAGTCGATCGACGTGGTCAAGCGCTACGAAGACCTGGGCGTGAGCCGACTCGTGGTGCCGGTGCCCGCGCTGGGCGGACCGCCGCTCGAGGCGCTCGACAAATTCGGCGAGGAGTTCCTGTCGAAGATCTCGTAGTTGGATCGCGATCGGCCATTGACGTACGACTCGACGTACGAAGCACCGTACGAACTGGGGGAATGCGCGCTACCGCGCATTCCCCCTTTTCGATTCAGTCCGCGTAGATCAGCCGCGTCAGTGATTCAGCGACGCAGGCCGGTTTCGCCTCGCCATCGATCTCGATCGTGACGACCTGCTTGAGCTGGAGGGTGTTCGGCGCCTTGCGCTCGACTCCTGCCAGGGAACGCCGCGCTCGAATCTTCGAGTTGACCTTGACCGGGTTCGGGAAGCGAACCTTGTCGAGCCCGTAGTTCACGCCCATCACGAGACCTTCATACGCCTTTGGGTCGATCGGCGGAATCTTGGACCCGAGGTGGGGCAGCAGTGACAGCGTCAAGAAACCGTGCGCGATGGTGACTTTGTAGGGCGAGAGCTTCGCCGATTTCTCCGGGTCGATATGGATGAACTGGTGGTCGAGGGTCGAATCGGCGAACCCGTTGATCCGCTCCTGATCGATCGTCATCCACTCGCCGACACCTTCTTCGCTGCCGATGAATTTTTCGAACCGCGCAAGCGCGGCCTCTGCTTTGCTCATGGGGGCCTCCGTGAGAGCGCCTGGCCAAGATCACCAAGCGATATTTCAGAACTGAAACTGAGAGTTGAAGTCGAGTGACAGATTACTGGCGCAAGCTATGTCACTACCTCCGAGAATACTACCCCGAGCGTTCACATCGAGCACGTGGATCCGATCTGTCTCGACGCTGGATCGCGTGGTAGCCTGACGACGGTTCTCGAATCTCATCGAACCCGTTTTCCGAGTCGATCTCGTCGCCCCAGGCGGTCCCAACAAAGGTGTGGAATGACCGACGATTTCAGCGTACCTGCTGAAAATGGTGCCGACGCAATGGGTCGCCGTGCAGCAGCAATCGATGGGGACGCACTCGAAGCCGCTCTCCATCGGTTGGGGTACGCGCAGTTTCGGGCCGGCCAACGCGAGGCGATCGAAACGTTGCTCGACAAAGGCCGGCTGCTGCTCGTGGCGCCAACGGGTGGCGGGAAGAGCCTGACCTACCAATTGCCCGCAACCCTGCTTCCCGGCACGTCACTGGTGATCTCACCGCTGATTTCGCTGATGGCGGACCAGGTCGATGCACTGCAGGAGCGAGGTATCGCGGCGACCTTCCTGGCGTCCACGCTCGACGCCGAAGAGATGCGTCGTCGGACGACCGAGGTCGGCCAGGGGAAATACGACCTCGTGTACGTCGCTCCGGAACGGCTGGCGTTCGGTGGCTTTCGTTCGATGATGGCCCGGCTGAACTGCCCGCTGATTGCGATCGACGAGGCGCACTGCATCAGCGAGTGGGGGCATGATTTCCGACCCGATTACCTGCAGATCGGCCGCCTGCTCGAAGAGTTTCCGAATTCCCGGGTGTTGGCCTGTACCGCGACTGCGACGCCGGTGGTGCGAGACGAAATCATCGAGCGGCTCGGGGTGCCGGCACAGACCCCTCAACTGATCTACGGATTCGCGCGACCGAACCTGGCACTTCGGGTCCGCGAAGTGAAGCAGAAGAACGAACGGAACCACGCAGTCGACGCGGCGCTGCGCGAAGCGCTCCACAAGCCGGGGGAACAGCGCGGCGCAGCGATTGTGTACTGCCCGACCCGCAAGGCCACCGACGCCGAGGCCGAGCGCTTGCGCGACAAGGGTTGGTCGTGCATGGCCTACCACGCCGGCAAGGACGGTCCGCGTCGCGAGAAGGTGCACCGAGCCTTCTCGACGGGCGAACTCGAAGTCGTGACGGCGACCAATGCATTCGGCATGGGGATCGATCGGGCCGACGTGCGCGCGGTGATCCATCTGGCCCCGCCGGGTTCGATCGAAGCCTACTACCAGGAGGTCGGGCGCGCGGGTCGCGATGGGGAAGACGCACTCGGATTGATGCTCGTGTCGCCTGGGGACATGGCTCGTCGCAGGTCACTGCTCGAGATGGACACCGATGGCAACGCTCCACAGGCTCACGTGATCGAACACAAATGGGGCATGTTCCTCGAGTTGATGCGATTTTCCGAAGGCGGCAGCTGCCGGCACGACGCGGTGTTGCGCTACTTCGGGGACGAGGCCGAGACGCTCGACGGTTGCGGGCGATGTGACGTCTGCGCGTCGATCGCCGATGGCACCGACGACGAACGACGCAGCGATGAGGAAGTAACCCTGCTCGTTCGAAAGGCGCTCTCGGCGATTGCGCGCGTGCACGGACGCTACGGCCTCACGGCAGCGGTCGCGTTGTTGCGCGGTATCGACGACCCGCGCCTGTCCCGGGCAGGCCTCGAAAACACGACGACCTTCGGAGTCCTGCGGGATCACTCGGAAGATTGGTTGATGCGGCTGCTGCGCCGTTGTGTGACAGCGGGCTGGGTCGACTTCTTCGGCTCGGACCGCCCGGTGGTGGCGTTGACGGAATCCGGTATCGCGGTGATGCGCGGCGACCTGCCGGTTCGTCTGTTGCTACCGCCACCCCGTGTGCGCAGCGTACCGGCCTCGAGCGCTTTCAAGAAAGCGCGTGATCCCGAGCGTGCCAGCGCGGCTCACGAAGAACTCGATGCGCAGCAGCAATCGCTGTTCGAAGCGTTGCGGGAGCACCGGCTCGAGGTTGCCCGGGGCGCCGGTGTACCTCCCTACGTGGTCGCGACCGATCGCTCCCTGCGAGAGATCGCAATGAGCCGCCCGTCCGAACTGGATGACCTCTTGCTGGTGCACGGCATCGGCCCGGCGAAAGTCGAGAAGTACGGCGCTGGGCTGCTCGAGGTGGTCCGCCGGCAATCGGCTGGTCCTGACGGAGCCTCCCCGTTTCCGCACTCGACGACATGAATTCGGAGTTCTTCGTTCCCGGACGCTTGTGTCTGTTCGGAGAACACTCGGATTGGGCGGGCGAGTATCGGGCCGCTCACCCCGAGATCGCTGCGGGTCGCTGTCTCGTCGTCGGAACCGATCAAGGCCTCCACGCATCTGCGAAGCGTGCCGATGGCTTTCTCGAGATCACCGCCGAGTTGGCGGCAAGCGAGCGCGTCGGCCCCGAGCGCATCGGAACCGATGAGCGTTCTCTCACGGAGGCGACATCGGGCACTGGGTTCTTCAGCTACGCAGCTGCGACGCTGGCTGAATTGCGCTCCCGCTACGAGATCGGGGGATTGCAGTTGTTCGTGCGCTCGGACCTTCCCGTCCGCAAGGGGCTCTCGTCTTCGGCGGCGATCTGCGTGCTGATCGCGCGCGCGGCGTCACACATCTACGAACTCGGCCTGTCGATCGAACAGGAGATGGACATCGCGTACGCGGGTGAGCGCAGGACGGGTTCCGAGTGCGGTCGGATGGACCAGATCTGCGCTTTCGGTCGTGGCCCCGTCGTGATGCAGATCGATGGCAGCAAGCCGCGATTCGACCCGATTCGATGCGGCGGCGTCTTTCATCTGCTGATCGTCGATCTGTGTCGGGGCAAGGACACCCGGAAGATCTTGACCGACTTGAACGCTTGCTTCCCGGCAACGCCCGGTTCGATCCCGGCCGGTGTACGCGAGGCATTGGGGCAGAGGAACCAAGCGATCGTTGCGGAGGCCTGCGCGCACCTCGGCGCCGGCAACGGCGAAGGTCTCGGACGCCTGATGACCACCGCACAGCAGGTTTTCGACGAATGCGTCGCGCCTGCCTGCTCGGAACTCGCCGCACCCAGGTTGCACGAGGTGCTGTCAGCAGACGTCGTTCGGCAGCTCGGGTGGGGAGGGAAGGGCGTCGGTTCGCAAGGAGATGGTTGTGCGCAGATCGTCGCCCGAAGCGCCGACGATCGCGCCGAGCTGGCCCGTCTGCTGGAGAGTCGATTCGGTGTGCGCTGCCTGACATTGACGTTGGGCGGCAATCCGTAATCTGAAAATCATGGATTGTGTCGATCGCCGAGGGGGAGTCAGATGAATTCGAGAATGCGTATCGAACGATTCGCCAACGTCGCGTTCCTCGCGTTCGTTGCAATCGTCGTCGGAAGCTCGGCCGCGAAGGCCACCGATCTCGATCTCTACGCGAAGATCCTCGCACAGCACACTCGGAGTGTTCTCAAAACGGTTGGGACCGAGGTCGACTACCACGGCCTGAGAAAATCCGCCGCATGGCCCCAACTGGTCGACACACTCCGGGCAACCGACCTCACGCAGCCGCGAAGCAGTGCCCAGAAGAAGGCGTTCTGGATCAACGCCTACAACATCCTCGCGATCGACAAGGTCATCGTCGGCAAGCCGGAGCGCAGCATTCGGGATCTCGGCTCGTTCTTTCAATCCGTTTGGAAACAGCCGGCCGGAGCCATCGACGGCAAGGCAGTCAGCTTGGACCAGATCGAGCATGAGATCTTGCGACCCATGGGCGATCCGAGGATCCACGCGGCCATCGTCTGCGCGTCGACTTCGTGTCCATCGCTGCTTCGCGAGCCGTGGGCGGCCGACCGGCTGGAAGACCAGTTCGATCGCGCGATCCGGGCCTGGCTCGCGGATGAGAACAAGGGCGCATCGATCGATCGAGCGGCGAACCGCGTTCGCGTTTCGAGTATCTTCAAGTGGTTCGCGGACGATTTTGCGGCCGGCGGAGGCGTGGTTCGCTTCGTCGCCGGGTATCTGGACGATTCCGATGCGAGCTGGCTTCGCGATCATGCAGACACGGTCGACGTCGGCTACCTCGACTACGACTGGACGCTCAACCAATACCGGGCGCCGTAGCCCCGCCACGGACGAAGCGTGGCGCGTTAGAGTGGAGGAACACGATGAGTCTCGCGGTCATAGGCGCTGGCTTCGGTCGCACCGGAACGCTGTCACTGAAAGTTGCACTCGAGAGGCTCGGCTGTGGCCCCTGCTACCACATGCTCGAAGTCAGCAAGGATCCGAGCCACGCCGGCTTGTGGTCCGATGCCGCGGATCGCAAGCCGATCGATTGGAGCGCGCTATTCGAAGGATGGGGGTCGGTGGTGGACTGGCCCGCGAGCTATTTCTGGCGCGAGCTCGCCGAGCATTTTACAGATGCCAAGGTGCTGCTGAGTGTTCGGGACGCGGATCGCTGGTACGACAGCGTGATGGCGACGATCTTCCACGCCCTGAGTCGTGAAATCCCCGAAGGGGCTCCTGCGGCCATGGTGCGACAGGCCGGCATGGCGAGACAGATCGTCCTGGATCTGACGTTCGGAGGTCGGCTCGAGGATCGAGCACACGCCATCGACGTCTACGAGCGCCACAACCAGGCGGTTCGCGACGCGTTCGCCGGAAGCGACCGATTGATCGAGTTCGAGGCTGCGCAAGGTTGGGGGCCGCTGTGTGCGTTTCTCGGTAAGCCGGTACCCGACGAGGATTTCCCTCGGGTCAACGACACCGCATCGTTTCAGGAACGTTTCGCGTTGGCGGTGCCGTCGGAAACCTCCTGACGCGTGGTCAGCTTCCGGCCGTGTCCCGAGTGCCCGCCAGTTCGGCCAGGAGTTCCATTCCATCGGGTTGGCTCGAGTACACCGTCAAGCCCGTCAACCCGCAGTTCTCCCAGGCGCGATAACGATCTCGAATCCGTTCGACCGGGCCGATCAGTGCACCTTCGTCGCAGAATTCGTCCGGCACGGCGGCGATCGCTTCGGACTTGCGACCGGCCAGGTAGAGCTCCTGAATCTTCGCCGCTGCCTCGGGGAAGCCGCGACGCACCATCATGTCATTGTGGAAGTTCTTGTTCTTGTGCCCCATTCCACCCGCATACAGCGCAATGTTCGGCTTCATGCGATCGAGTGCGGTGCGGATATCGTCGGTGACGACGACGCTGACGCCGCTCTGGATCTCGAAGTCGTCGAGAGACTTGTCGTTTCCAGCACGCCGGAAGCCCTCGTCCAGCCAGGGTCGATACATCTCCATCATTCCCGGCACGAAGCTGAGCGGGAACCAGCCGTCGGCGATTTCGGCGGTGAGTTTCACGTTGGCTTCGGTGCCGGTTCCCAGCCAGATCGGGATCTTCGGGTTCATGTGGAGAATCGACTTCAGCGGCTTGCCGATCCCCATCGCCCCTTCGCCGGTGAACGGAAGTGAAATCTCCTTGCCGTCGTGCGCGACCGGTTCCTCGCGCAGGAAGACCTTGCGCATGATGGCCACGTAATCGCGAATCCTCCAGTACGGACGTCCCCACGGCTCGCCGTACCAACCTTCGACGATCTGCGGGCCGCTGACTCCCAGGCCCGCGATGAATCGATTGCCGCCGGCCAACGCGTCGATCGTGCCCGCTTGCATGGCGGCCATCGCGGGCGTACGTCCCGCCAGCTGCATGATCGACGTACCCAGTCGGATTCGCTTGGTGAGTGCCGCCAGGTACGCGAGTGGGGAGGTGGCATCGGAGCCGTACGCTTCGGCGGTCCAGACAGAGTCGAATCCCAATTCCTCTGCGCGCAACACGAGTTCGACGGGAAGGTTCAGTTGGGCGCCGGAGTAGCCCAGCATCAATCCGAGTTTCATTTCGCTTCTCTCTCGTTGAGGGGTTGTTGTTGTTGTTGTTGAGGTGGAAGGTCTGATGACAGGCCCGATTCGGGACCGCTCACAGCGTACTGGATCCTCGCGTCGGCCGTGATTCGTCGCAGGCGGCAGGCCTGGAACTGCGCGATATTCCGTCTCCGACGAGCATCGACTCCAGCGACCCAACGAACCCGGAGGATTCCCATGAGCGAACCGACTGATCTGGTGAAATATGAGCTGCGCGGGGACGTTGCCCTCCTGAGCTTCGACGACGGCAAAGCCAATGTGATCTCGCCCGACTCCTCGGCGGCGCTGAACGCCGGGCTCGATCGTGCCGAGAAAGAAGCGAAAGCACTGGTGATCGCCGGGCGTGCGGGGCGATTCAGTGCGGGCTTCGATCTGTCGGTGATGAAGCAGGGCGGAGCGGCCGTCGCGAACATGCTGGCCGGCGGCGCAGGGGTCGGGGTGCGGCTGTTCGGATTTCCGATGCCGACCGTGGCAGCGGTGACCGGCCACGCGCTGGCGATGGGAGCCGTGTTGTTGATGTCGATCGACGAGCGGATCGCCGCGAATGGCCCGTTCAAGATTGGCCTGAACGAAGCGGCGATCGGCATGAGCCTGCCGCGTTTTGCATTGATTCTCGCCCGCGAGAGGCTCGCACCGACGCACTTGATTCGCGCGACCGCGAACGCGGAGATCTACTCACCCGAGGGTGCAGTGGGAGCCGGGTTCATCGATCGCGTCGTCGATGCAGAGCAGGTCGTCGACGCGGCCG
>JAJDAM010000188.1 GCA_029261905.1 Deltaproteobacteria bacterium | reverse complement strand
TGGCGCCAACATCGGGGACGGCACCGCGATTCGGAACAATGGCCGACTCACACTCATGAACGTGACGGTCAGCGGGTCGGCCGGGCTGGCCGGGTCGGAGGTGCAGGAAGGCGCGATCTTGAATTCGGCAACAATGAACCTGCTCGATGTCCGCGTTCAGGACAATACGGGCAATGGGATCAACGCCGGGCCCGGGACGCTCATCGCGACGGAATTGACCGTGACTGGCAATTCCGGCTTCGGTTTCAAGATCGACGATCCGGATGCTCTCGTGACGGTCCGTGACAGCGAGTTCTCGGGAAACCCGGTCGGTTTCTTTGCCGCTGCAGGACGGGGTACGGTCGAAGGGACCGTCACCGGACGCGGGTGCGAAATCTCGAACAACAGCACCGGATTGCTGAATCAGGCATTCCTGGTGATCGAGCGCTGCGTAATTTCAGGCAACGACGACAGCGAATCGACCGGTGGCGGCGGAATTCGAAACAAGGGAACCCTCGAAATCCTCGACAGTCGCATCACGGACAACACGCTGACGCTGGAGACGGGCGGCGGTGGCTTGCAGAACGAAGGGCGCGCCGTCGTGCGCGGTTCTTTGTTCGAAGGCAATACCGCGGAGTCCGGTGGTGGCATCAGCAACTCTGGGACGTTGGTGGTCGTCAATACCACGGTGAGTGGAAACCATGGTGTGGGAGGGATCACCACCGCCGATCCGGATGCCTCGATCCGTTCGGAGCTGCGTCTGTTCAGCAGCACGGTCGTTTCCAACGACACGGCCGATCTGGTGCAGCCGAACACCGCCAATGTGATCGAAGTGCGCAATTCGATCGTCGGGGTGTGTCAGGTATCGGTGCCGCCGAGCTCGATCGAATCGCTCGGATTCAATTTCGAAACCGGCACCACTTGTGGTTTTGCGCAGCCGGGCGACGAACAGAATATCGCCGATCTGATCGGCGGCGTGATCGACTCGGAGCTGGCGCCAAACGGCGGGTTCACCGAAACACACGAATTGCTGAGCGGTGGATCGACGACCGCAATCGACAAGAACGATAGTGTCAGCTGTCCGTTGACCGACCAGCGCGGGATGCCGCGTGGCCTGACCTTGCCCTCGGCGATGGACAGCGCGAAGTGCGACATCGGTGCCTACGAAGACCAGACGACCAACCTGGCCGAATGTGAGGACGGGATCGACAATGACGGCAACGGCGTGATGGATCTCGCCGACGTGGACGGTTGTGACTCGGCGACCGACAACCTCGAGCTGTCGATCATCGACGGCACGATTTTCGTGGCGAGCGACGAGGGCTCGGCGGTGTTCGCGATCCTCCCGGAACGGGCCGACGACCCCAACCCCCCGCTTCCGTCGGTGATCACCCGCCTCACACGCGGATCGGGACTCGCCGGTCCGATCAACGTCACCGGCAACGGCAGCGAGATCCTGGTGCTGGATGCGTTTCAGGGATTGGTATTCCGGATCGATCTGCAGACCGGAATCCCCAGATTGTTCAGCTCGACCGGGAACCTCGATTTCCCGCTGGATCTCGAGTACGGCCCTGATGGAGACGTGTTCGCGGCCGGTACGGTCAGCTCCGGAGTGGCCACGATCGTTCGCATCGATCCGGAGACCCGAGAGGCAACGACCGTCGTTCATTCCCCAACGGTGCCCAACATCCAGTCCATCGAAATCGATCCCGCCGGAAATCTGTTCGTCTCCAGTCGAGACCTTGCGGTATACCGGGTCGTGTTGGACACCGAGGGAGTCGGCGTCGCCACCGTGGTGCAGACCGTGACCAATCCGAGTGGCGTCGCGCGCCGACGCACCAGCGAGTTGCTCATCGTCGATCGATCGACCAGCAATGTGATCGATCTGAATCCCGCGCTGCCGGGAACTGGAACACCGATCGATACCGCATCGATCCTCGATGCACCGCGCGGAATCGTCGTCGAAAGCGAGCTGGAACGGCAGATCGGTATGGATCCGCCATTTGTCGAGGTCACGATGCTCGTTGCCGAGCGCGACGGAATGGTGCACCGCCTTGCATGGGATGGTGTGACCGCAACCGAGGTCCTCCCGGTGGTGGCCGAGAACCTCCCCGCGCTGTTCGGCATCTGGATCCTGAGAGATCAAAACCACAACGGCATTCTCGATGACGTCGATGACCAGGACGGCGATGGACTGACGGACGAGTTCGAGACGAACTCGGGAATCTTCATCGACGCGAATCATCCGGGCACCCATCCCAACAACCGGGACTCCGACGGTGACGGGTTCGATGACCCCGACGAACTCGCAATTGGAACCGACCCGACCGATCCCCTCGACTTCCTGTTCTCACGAGAGATCCCCGCGGTGGGCACGTATGGGATCTGGATCCTGGCGCCGCTGCTGCTGTTGGCGTCGCGTTACCTGTTCCACCGCCGAGTGAGTCTGCGCGGCTGAACACCGACGGGGGGCGGGCAGCGGACTCAGCCCTTTTTGGGATTCAACTCGAATGGGCCTTTGCCCATTTGTTCGCGGATCGGGACGAACTCGGGCATCAACATCGCGCGTCGCTGCCAGTTCGCGCCGTCGACGACCATCGTATGCCCCGTGATGTACGAGGCGTACGGAGAGGCCAGAAAGGTCGCCGCCCAGCCGAGTTCGTGCGGGTAGCCGACCCGGCCCGCCGGCGTCCGTACGTCTTCGTGCGTGCCGCGTCCGGGAACGCCGCGAATCGCGTCGACTTCGTCTCGATGGGGAAACAGTCCGGGGACCAGGCCGTTGACGCGTAGGCCGTACGGGGCCCACTCTACGGCGAGTGTTTCCACCAGGTTCTTGACGCCGGCCTTGCCCGCGGCGGAATGCGCGAAGCCGGGGCCGCCGGTCCAGGCGTACGAAGCGCCGATGTTGATCATCGAGCCGGGTGTATTTGCGGCGATGTGACGTCGCGCGAATTCGCGGGAACAGTTGAATGTTCCATTCAACACGATGTCGACCACCGTGCGGAACGCGTTCGGGCTCATGTCCTCGGCCGGGACCGGGAAGTTGCCGGCCGCGTTGTTGACGAGAGTTCCGACAGCGCCGAGTTCCGTTTCGATCGCGTCGAATGCCGCGCTGATCGTGTCGGGCTGGCGAATGTCGCAAGCCACCGCGAAGCCCCTGGCACCGACCGCCTCGACGGCCGAAACGCCCGCGCGACGGTGGGCTTCGTCCCGGCTCGCAATCGCCACACGCGCACCCAGCCGGGCGAACTCGACCGCGATCGCCTTGCCGAGGCCGGTTCCACCGCCCGTGACCATCACGACGTGTTCGTCGAAGGTCCGCGGCGGAAGGGCGCTGGCGCCCAATTCGGGGGGGTGGGGCAGTCCCATGGTCGAGTCCTCCGGGAGCGCATTGGTGTGCGCGGTTCAGGAGTCCCATTCTATGGGCGAGCGGGGTCGCTGGGAAGCCGCTGTGAGGCCAAACCGCAGAGGATACAATGGCGTACCGACCCACACCCTCGAGCGAACAACGAGCAGGAGCCCGACATGAGCGAGCAACTGATCAAGATCGACTACATCGACTCGATCGCGATTCTGACCAACAACCGACCCGAAAAACACAACGCGGCCAATGATGCGATGGACGCCCAGTTGTGGGAGGCGCTGGCCGAGTTGCAGGCGCGCGCGGGCCTGCGCGCGATCCTCTGGCGCGGTACCGGGAAGTCCTTTTCGTCCGGGCGAGACACGACGGAATTGGGGGTGCGAACCGAGGACATCAGTGATCTCGAATTCATCGAGCGCGGACACACCGGCGCGCAGCATTTTTTCACGATGCCGTGCCCGATCATCGCGGAATTGAAGGGGTGGGTGATCGGCGGATCGTTCGAACGCGCGTTGTTGTGTGACATGCGAATCGCCGGCGAGAGCGCCAAGATGATGCTTCCCGAGATTCGTCACGGTGTGGTGCCCGATTCCGGCGGTACGGCGCGGTTGTTTCAAATGGCCGGCCATGGCTTGGTGACCGATCTGGCGCTGACGGGGCGGACGATGGGCGCCGACGAAGCGCTGGCTCACGGCGTCGTTTCGCGGGTCGTTCCGGACGATCGACTCGAAGAGACGGGCCTCGAGATCGCGCGTGCGATCGCATCCAGTTCGGCATTCGCGGTCAAGATGTTCCGCCGCGAGATGGGGCGACTGGCCAGCCGCGGGGTGCAGCAGTCGATCAAGCAAGAAGCCGTCAACCAGTCGATGGTCTTTGCGTCGTCCGACTACGCAGAGATGAAGGCGGCGCGTGCCGCGGACCGGGTGCCGAAG
>JAJDAM010000187.1 GCA_029261905.1 Deltaproteobacteria bacterium | reverse complement strand
AAACAGCAAACTCCGTTCGACAACGACAAGCCGATCTCGATCAAGTCGAATTCGCTCGAGGCGAGTGATATCGAGGGAAGGCGCCGGCTCGTGTTCACGGGCAACGTTCGCGTCGCCCAGGACGACGTCAAGATGACTTCGAAGAGCTTGACGGCGGACTATCCCGCCGGGGAGAGCCAACCGAGCGATATGGTCGCGCGTGGTGCCGTCCGCGTGACGCAGAATGGCCAGGAGGTTCGGTGTGACAC
Organism: Deltaproteobacteria bacterium; assembly: GCA_029261905.1. GTDB lineage: Bacteria > Myxococcota_A > UBA9160 > UBA9160 > SMWR01 > JAJDAM01. The sequence goes on along the minus strand of JAJDAM010000187.1, from coordinate 2,444 downwards.
CGGAACCTACAAGCGTCGCGAGTCCAAACTGATGTGCTGCGGGAACGCAGAATTGCGCGATGGCGCCAATCGCGTGCGCGGATCGTGCATCGAGTTCGATCTCGATGGCGCGAAAGTCCGTGTCCAGGACGCGATCATCAATATCTATCCCGAGGAAGAGGGCGGGAGCGGAGACTCGTGACCGCACTGCGTGGCGTCCAGCTGACGAAGAAGTATGGACAACGCGAGGTCGTCCACCAGGTCGATCTCGAGGTGAAACCGGCCGAGGTGGTCGGCCTGCTCGGACCGAATGGAGCGGGGAAGACCACCACATTCAACATGGTGGCGGGTGGCATCAAACCGTCCTCGGGTCAGGTTTTTCTCGGAGACACCGAGATCACCGCGTTGCCGATGTACCGCCGTGCGCGCCTCGGCATTACGTATCTCCCGCAGGAACCCTCGATATTCAGAAAGCTTTCCGTCGCCGACAATGTCAACGCAATATTGGAGACCGTCGAGTCGAATCGTACGGTTCGGCGCGAGCGGCTTCGGGAGCTATTGGCGGAGCTCAGTCTGACCGAAAAGGCAGATCGACGGGCGGACACACTCTCCGGTGGGGAGCGACGCCGGGTGGAAATCACACGTGCTCTGGTATTGGATCCAAAATTCATGCTCCTCGATGAGCCCTTCGCCGGCATCGACCCGATTGCGGTCATCGATATCCAGAAGATCATTCATCAGCTCAAGGAGCGCGGAATCGGCGTGATCATCACGGACCACAACGTTCGAGAGACGCTGTCGATCTGCAATCACGCCTACATCATCAAAGACGGCGAGATCATTCGGAACGGAACGCCGGAAGAGATCGCTTCGGATTCGCGGGTTCGCGAGATCTACCTCGGAGACAATTTCGAGCTGCGCTAGCGGCTCGCCAGGAAAGCAAGAGTGGGAAAGAACGCATGGCCATAGAGCTGAAACAGCAACTCCGCTTGAGCCAGCAGCTGGTGATGACGCCGCAGCTGCAGCAGGCGATCAAGTTGCTGCAGCTCAATCGGCTGGAACTCGTCGGCCTCGTCCAGCAGGAACTCGAAGAGAATCCGGTCCTCGAAGAGGCCGCTGACAGTGACGACGAGGACGGTTCGGAGCCGTCGGAGACGGGCGAGGCCCCGGAGCCGGAGGGCGGTAGCGCGGAGGCTGACGCGGGCGACGACGCCTCCCCAGAAGCCACCGAAGCGGCCGAGGACGCGCAAGCGGAAGCCTCGCCCGAGGAGCCTACCGACGCCGAGAAGTTCGACGATCTGGACTGGCAGAACTACCTCGACTCGAATCCGCAGCTTTCGCAAGCGGTGGCTCCCGACGACGACCGTCCGTCCATCGATGCGACGCTGTCGCGCGGGACCACGCTCAGCGAGTACCTCGAAGAACAACTCCAGATGTCGAGCTTCCCGCCTGAGGAAGAGATCGCCGCACACTTCATCATCGGGAACATCGACGAGCGCGGCTACCTGCAAGCCACTCTGAGCGAGATCTCGAGACAGTCCGGTATCAGCGAGGAGTCGATCGAGGCTTCGCTGATGCGCGTCCACGAGTTCGATCCTGCCGGCGTCGGCGCGAGAGATCTGCGTGAATGCATGCAGATCCAGGTGCGAACCCTGGGCATCACGGACGAAAAAGTGCTGCGGATCATCGAAACCTGCTTCGACACATTGATTCGGCGGGACTTTCGCGGCGTCGCGCGCAAACTCGGAATCACCATCGAGGAGGTATCAGCGGCGGCGGCGATCATCGGCAGCCTCGAACCGCGTCCCGGCCGCCCCTTTGGCGGCGACGAGCCGGTCTACATCATCCCGGACATCTATGTCTACAAGGTCGCCGACGATTTTCACATCGTGCTCAACGATGACGGATTGCCGCGTTTGAAAATCAGCGGCATGTATCGCGACGTTCTCATCAAGGGCGACGGTGTCTCGCGCGACACGAAGAACTACGTGCAGGAGAAGGTCCGTTCGGCACTCTGGTTGATCAAATCCATCCACCAGAGACAGCGGACCATCTATCGGGTGATGGAGAGCATCATCAAGCACCAGCGCGAATTCTTCGAACGGGGTGTCAACTTCCTGAAGCCGCTGAATCTGCGCGACATCGCCGACGACATCGAGATGCACGAGTCGACGATCAGCCGCGTGACTACGTCGAAGTACGTCCATACACCGCAAGGAATCTTCGAGTTGAAGTATTTCTTCAATTCGAGCATCAATCGGGTGGTGGGCGATGCGGTCGCGAGCGAGGCCGTCAAAGAGCGGATCCGCAAGCTGATTACCGCCGAGGACCCGCGTCGTCCGTTGTCCGACCAGCGAATCGCCGAAATGCTGAAGTCGGCCAATATCGACATCGCTCGAAGGACGGTCACCAAGTACCGTGAGCAGCTGAACATTCTTTCATCGACCAAGCGGCGCGACGTCAGC
>JAJDAM010000186.1 GCA_029261905.1 Deltaproteobacteria bacterium | reverse complement strand
TTCGGCCGTTTTGCTGCCGATCGACCCGGATGCATCCGCGCGAAAACTGCGGGAAGCACTGGTCCGCAATGGTGCAGGGCCACTCGCCGTGATCGTCAGCGATACCTTTGGTCGGCCCTGGCGCGACGGACTCGTCGATGTCGCGCTCGGGAGTGCCGGCATTGCACCCATCACGGATCTGCGCGGCGGCACCGATCTCGTGGGGCGCGAACTCGAAGTGACTGCCACCGCGACCTGCGACCAGCTCGCGGCCGCCGCCGGACTCCTGATGCAGAAGGCCGCCGGAATTCCCGCAGTCTGGATCGACGGCCACCCGATCGAAGGCGACGGATCAGTGCGCGAGACGCTGCGCGACCCCAGCACCGACCTGTTCCGATAGTCCCGCCGCCGCCTCGCCGCTCGGACCACCCGCGCTCACTCGGATGACTGTGCGGACTCCTTCAACAACTCGTGACCGTAGTGCTCTCCGGCAGCATCGAGATCGAAGATCGTATGCGCGCTCATCATGTGAATGTCGCGATGAATGCGCTGGAGTTCGTGATCTTGATAATGCGCACTGGCTCCGCTCGCTTCGAGAATGTCGCGAATCACGTTGCGACAATTCCGCACGACGTGGGCGATCTGCAGTCGAAGTGGCGCGATCACGCCGCCCGATGCCAGTTGATCGGTTCGGCTGAATTCCTCGATCTTCGACGCCTCTGCGCGCAACAACGATTCTGCCGCGCTCACCTCTGCATGCGCATGAGCGAGTCGAATCTGCGCTGGCAGTTTTTCCGCCTGAATCGTCCCGGTACCGAACAGCACACGCTGCGACAGACGTTCCCGAAACAGTGCCAGTGCCCGCCTCGCACAGCCGACGGCCGGAATCGCGGCCGTCAGGGCCAGGAACGGGATGATCGGGTAGCGATGCATCGATGGGGTCCCGATCGGGCCGGCATGAGCGAACGAAGGGACGTTGAGCGATACGTGGTCGCTCGGGACGTGGACTGCGTCTATGACCATGTCATGGCTCCCGGTCGCTGCCATGCCATCGACATGCCAGGTATCGGGTACGTCCACGGCCTCTCTCGGCAATAGAAACGTGCGCGGCATCGGTTCGTCGTCGGAATCGATCTGCGCCGATACCAACACCCAGTCCGCGTGCACGATCCCGGTGCCGAACTTCCAGCGACCCGAGAGCTCGTAGCCGCCGTCCACCGGCGTCGCGATACCCGTCGGCCCGACACCGCCAGGCGCCAGAACGAACGCCTGCCGCCCGAAGATCTCGGCCTGCAACGCGTCCGCGAAACGCACGAGTGCCCAGTTGTGCTCCATATAGAAAGTCGTGACCCAGCCGGTGGATGCGCATGCTTCGCTGACGACGATGCCGATGTCGACGAAGGTGTCGAGATCGATTTCGTATCCGCCGAAATCCCGGGGAACAAACGACTTGAATACTCCGGTTCCCTTGAGTGCTTCGATCACTTCATCGTCGGGTTGTCGCGCCCGCTCGGCCTCGAATGAGCGCTGCGCGATCAGCGGCGCTACCGCTCGAACGCGCTCGACGAGCCCTTCGACCGCGAGACCGATGCCGTTCGCAGCGACGTGGTCTATCGACACACCCTCTCCTTTCGTCTTGCTCGCGTTTCGAAAAAACGTCCGGCCCGAAATCAGGGGTGGGTGATGATCTTCCAGAGGTCTCCCAGCCCGGTCTTGTGGCTGGCCGAGGTCGCGATGATCCGCGCTTTCGGCAAGTCGATCGATGCCTTCATTTCGCGAATGCGCGCGGATCTTCGCATCGGTTTGAGTTTGTCGATCTTCGTGATCGCGAGCACCACCGGGATCTCTCGCTCGGCAAGCCAGTCGATCAGCAATGTCTCGTCTTCGGAAACATCTCGGCGGATGTCCTGGAGCAGTACCGCCGCCGTCAGTGGAGCCCGATCGTCCAGGTAGGACTCGACCAGTCCCTGCCAGCGCTTCCTCTCGACCTTACTCACCCGTGCGTATCCATAACCGGGAAGGTCGACCAGCAGCGTCTCGTGGCTCGTTGCCCGATCGTCGAAACGAACGTGGTACCAGTGAATCAATCTCGTCTTCCCGGGTGAACTGCTGGTACGCGCCAGTTTCTTGCGATTCACCAACGCGTTGAGCAGGCTCGACTTGCCGACGTTCGAACGTCCGAGAAACGCGATTTCGGGCGCGGTTGGGTTCGGAAAACCGTCCGGAGCAGCGGCCGTGGCGTGCCATTTCGCTTCGAGGACTCTCATTGGATCGTCGGCAACACGCGAGCCAGCCTTTCCAACGCCTCGAGTATCGCAGCCTCGGAGTTGGCATACGAAAAACGCAGCCAACCTTCACCCGCATCGCCAAAATCGATACCCGGCGCGACTCCGACGTTCGCCCGTTCGAGCAGGCAATAGGCGAGCGCCAACGAATCGGATCCGTATCGGCGGGCATCGGCAAACACGTAGAACGCTCCCATGGGACCCACAGGTACCTCGAAATCCAGCGCTCGCAAACCGTCGATCAGAATTCGGCGGCGACTCGCGTAGGCGCCGACCATTTCATCCAGTGTCGGACCCTCGTCGCGAAGCACCGCGATGCCGGCGTGCTGAACGAAGCTGTTGGCCGAGATGAAGAGATTCTGCTGCAGGATCTGAACCGTGCGCTGAGCCCATTGCGGAACGATCGTGTAACCCAACCGGAAACCCGTCATCGCGTAACGCTTCGAGAAGCCGTCCAGCACGTACGCATCGTCAGCGACTGCCAGTGCCGTCGTCACCTTCGCGTCGTCGTACACGAGCCCGTCGTAGATCTCGTCCGAGATGATC
>JAJDAM010000185.1 GCA_029261905.1 Deltaproteobacteria bacterium | reverse complement strand
GTCGCCTTTGCGACCTGCGGCGGCGCCGCTTTCGGCTCGACCTGGATCTGCACCGATTGACGAACGCTCGCTCCGCCTCCATCGATGGCGCGGACCGAAATCTCGAACGAGCCGGGCTTCTTGGCGACGAACTTGTATTTCGATTTGGACGACACCTGCTCACCGTTGAGCGCGAATGCGTAGCGGACGCTCTCGCCGTCGGGGTCCGTTGCGCTCGCAGAGAGTTCGTAGCTTTCGCCGACGGTCAGCTTGAGCCTTCGACGGTTCGGAGACAGGTCCAGCGTGGGTTTGCGGTTGGTAAATGACAGCTGCCAGGTCTGCTCGATCTTCCCCTGGTGGCCATCGTCGACCAGGACAGTGACCTGCGCATCGCGATCGCCGGTGTAGGTGAAAGAGGGCGAGTTTTTGCCTGCGGCCTTGCCGTCGACTTTCCAGCTGTATCGCAGCACATCGCTCTTGTTGGGGTCCGAGGCCTCGATCTCGAGTTTGACGGGCGTGTTTCGATACTGTCGAACGACCTTGTCGCTGGGAGCGCGCTTGACGAGAAACGGAGGTTGGGGCTGGTTTTCGAGGAAGGCCCGCTGCGCTTTGCTCGCGACCTCGTAGCGGGTGCGAGCGTGCTGGAGGCTCTGCACTGCGTCGATTGCGTTGCCCTCTTCGAGCGCCGCAAGTCCGAGTCGCTCCGACTCGATGCCTTCTTCACACGGGGTTCGCGCCGGCCCACCCAGGCGATCACACTTGCCGCTTGCGATGAGGTTCTTGCCCTCTTTCCGAGCGCTGTTCGCGGCGTCGCGGGCTTCGGTCAGCCGGCTGGCAGCTCGCTCCTTGGCGGTTTCATACAGGGACTGCGCACGCTTGAATTCCGACTCGGCGACGTCGTAGCGCTTGGCCTCGAGCGCATCGACCGCACTGAGGCGGGACTTCTCGGCGACTGCGAGTTCATCTGCTGCCGAAAATTTCGCGCCTGCCGCGATGGCTTCGGAGTTCCGCTTTTCTGCAGCGTCAGCGGCTGCGAGCGCCGCTGATGCGGCCTTTCGGTCCGCAGCGAGGCCCTGCAGGAGCGTCGTCACCGCCGTGAATTTTTCGGCGGCCGCGTCCCAGTTCTCAGCCGCATAGAGTGCCTCGGCCGATTCCAGCGCGGTCTTCACCACGCTTTGATTCTTGAGGTCGGTGCTGCTGTCGCGATGCAGCGCGACGGCCTGCTCGCGCGCGCGAGCGGCCGGGGCGAGCTTCGATGCCATTTCGAATGACTCGCGCGCTTCGACGAACGCACGCCGCGCGCCCAGGTAATCCTCGGCTTCGAGCGCCGCCTCACCGGAAGACTGGGCATCCTGTCCCTCCGCGAACAGATCGCTGAAGGGCGTCGCGTCGATCACGAGTCCCTGTGCCGTCCGCTCGGCCTGCTCCGCGGCATCCTTGGCGCGCTTCGCGAGTTTCGGCCACTCGTCTCGGAGGTTTCGCTCGACCAACGAGGCCTCGGTCGACAGTTGTCCGCTGAGGTCGAGACGGGCGAGCTGGTGTTGCGCGGCTTCGCAGGGCCCGGTTCCTTCGCCGGGAGCGTCGAGGCCCGTGACCATCGCGTTCAATGAGGCGAAAGCATCCGGAAGCAGTTGTTGCGAGGCCGGGCTCGCGATCTCATTCACACGTGATTTCGCATTGGCGACAGCGGCTTCTGCTCGTTCATTCAAGTTGCCAGTCAAGATCTCGTCGCAGGCTCGCTCATAGTAGTCGGTCGCGTCTTCGATCAGCACCAGAGCGTTGCCGGCGCGCCCCGCTTCGAGTTTTTCGCGCCCCTGAAGCCCAAAGATCTCGGCGTGAGAGATCCGCTTTTCGATGGCTTCCGACAGGTCGGCCGGGATGGGCGGGCTCAGCGATGCAGTCTGCTCGACGATTGCGGACGCAGCTGCCTGCACCTGATCCAACCGGGTCAGCGCATCCTCGGCGCTCGTGTTGGCGAATTGGGTACTCGCGTACCACGCAATCCCGGCGGCTGCAGCCAGTGCCGCGAGCCCACCGCCGATCAACGCGGGAGACAACCGGAACCCGCCCGATGTCGCCGGTTGTCGAGAAGCCTCGATCAGCGCGGTTCGCATTTCACCGGCGTTCTGATACCGATCTTCAGCCTTGAAGCGACACGCCTTGACGATCACCTTGCGAACTGCCGACGGGAAGTTCGGAGGGAACACCATCGGAAGTTCGCTTCCGGAGCGGCCACTCATCGCGCCGAGGTAGAACAGGATCGATTGACCGCTGCCCGAGTCGATCGAGTCGACCGAGTCATAGACGGACTCGCCGGTCACCACCTGGTAGAACGTCAGTCCCACAGAAAGGACGTCGCTGGCGGCGCCGACCTTGTGGCCGCGCGCCTGCTCCGGCGACATGTACTTCACTGTGCCGATCGCCATCATTGTCTTTGTCAGGTCAGACGACTGGTGTTCGACGCGGGCGATACCGAGGTCGGCAACGACGGCGCGGCCGTCGGTATGTGTCAAGATGTTTGCAGGCTTGATGTCCCGATGGACGATTCCGCGATCGTGCAATCTGGCGAGCCCGGCCAAAACTTCGATGAAGATCGGGACGGCCTCTTCGACGGAGAGCACGCCCTTGTCCGAAAGGGCGGGACCTTCGACCATGTTCATCGTGTAGTAGTAACAGCCGCTCTCTTCGTCGTTTCCCAGATCGAAGATCGTAATCAGATTGGGATGGTCGATCCCGGCAAGAAGGCGCGCTTCGGCCTCGAAGCGCTGGAACTGGTCGCCCTCGGCTGCTTCGGGCTTGAGCATCTTCAGCGCGAGCCGGCGCCCCTCGAACGTCGGGTCTTCGACCTCGAAGACCCACGCCATACCGCCTTCGGCGATGAAACGCCGAACTCGATAGCGCCCGATTTGTTCTAACTCGCGAGGGTTCAACCGTTCAGGTTCCCATATGGCGCTAAAAGTTCATCGATGCTGGAACTGGACAACATCCGAAAGCATTGTATCGGCGAACCCGCGTTGATCGCTACGCCGCTGCACAGTTCACCACACGAACCGGCCACTGCTGGGGATAGCATCGGTCGTGGCAGTAGGGAAACATTCAGCTGTGAATTGAACTGTGAAGAGCCGCTCCACATGATGGGTATCCGCCTGCGAACCTGTGTAGCCGTCATCGCTAGTCGGCTTTCTGGGTTGATTGGTTGAGCGTGCGGCCTGGCGGCCCATCGCATCGTCGTTTCGAACTGTCGATTCGATATATGGCAAAGTCATCGGTGTTGCGACCCGATACAGATCGAGAATGGGTACCGTATTCAACCTGAAGCGGGTAAGCTGTGCCGACCGAGGGGGTTTTGGCACACCCGCCGGGGGGGAAGCCTTGGGATTGATCGATTGGTTGCGACGCTTGGTCGGAGCAGGTCCGGCGCGGACAGCTCCACCAGAGATTAAGATTGAACCGGTCGTTGCAGTACGGCGCGATCGCGACGAGCTCACGTCCTTCATCAGTGTGGCACCGGAACCGCCTGTGGATGCCACCGTGGCGGTAGCGCCGGAACCCGTCGAGACTCCTGATGACGACGTGACTGACGAGCGCGAGGCAGTCGCCGCAGACAGCCCGCCTGATGACGGTTCTGACACTTCACCGGTCGAGCCACAGCCCCAGGTTGCAGCGGTCGACGTCGAACCGGCGGTGTCGGAAGTACCCGCGGCCCCGGACGAATCGGTCCAACCGCCGGCAGCTTCGGACTCGGAAGAAACCCTGATGCTCGAAATCCCGCGTGATGCCGAAGCTCCCCCCGAACAGGAAGCCACGCTGTTTTTCGAGGTTCCCCGCGTCGTGGTCGGCAAGCTGGTCGTGATCAAAGGCGAACTGAAGGGCGAGGAATTCGAAATTCGCGAAGGAGAGAACAGGATTGGTCGCGCTCCGGAGTCCGATATCGTGCTACCGAGCATGTGGATTTCGCGTTCTCACGCCGTGTTGAGATGTGAGATGGGTCGAATCGAGGTCGAGTCGGTGAGTGATAAGATCACGTCGGTAGACGGTGAACCCGTTTCGGGGGCGATCGCCGTACCCGATGGCGCAAAGATCCAATTGGGCGGAACGGTCTGCCGCGTAGAGCTAGAGGGATAGGCAGGGATGGACTCCACAACGCTAATCGTCGTCGCGGTGGTCGTGGCCGCGGCCGCTGCCGTCTTGGTCTGGTTCCTTCGCAACGTCAGCAAGGCGAACGCGTCACCCGGGCGGATCACCATCGTCAAAGGACCGCGCCAGGGTGAACAGATCGAGCTCGTCGGTGGGCGTACCCGGATCGGTGCACTCGAAGACAACGACATCGTGATCCCGTCGAAGCAAGTGTCGCGCTACCACGCTGAGCTCCGTGTGCGGGCGGGAAGAGTCCACATCTGGGACCTCCAAGCTCGTAATCTGACCTACGTCAACGGAAAGAGCGTCAAGACATGCGAACTGTCGGCCGGAGATCTGATCACGATCGGCGATGCTGAGCTTCGCTACGACGCCTAGCGACGTCGGTCGCTGACACCCGGCTCGCCGAAACTCGAAGAGCGCTTGCGAGCGCGCGGCCACCCATCGGCGGCGTGCTTTCAGCGCACCCAGCATCAGGAGCGCCGAGAGCCAGTTCTGCAGGCCGCGGGCGAACCGGCAACGATCCCCTACTGGCCCGCCTTCCATTGCATGAAGGGGCGCTCGATGGCCGCATACAGAATGCATGCGACGACATACGCGGCAGCGATCGTGAGCACGAACAATTGGTTGCCCATGTTCACACCCGTGCTCGCTACCGCATCGCGAACGATGATGTGGACGAGATACAAGCTGTACGAGGTGATTCCCAGCGCCCGCAGCGTAAGGGACGACATGATTCGGTGGATCAGCCGGGTTTTGCAGATCAGCGTGATGTAGATGAGCAGGCCGCACAGAAAGCCGAACGTGCCCTTGTAGGACAGCCCCAATTTGCCATGGAGGCCGGCAAACCACGGTCCGACGACCGGCAGAACATTCAGGACTGTCTGGTGGTAGTAGTTCGCGCTGAGCACCAGGAACACCAGGATCGCCAACCCCAGCCATCCGAGCGCCCGATTGATCGCCGGCCGCGTTGCGATGCGGGTGAGCGGAGCGCAGCTGTACGCGTAAGAAAATGCCATTCCCGTCGCGAAGATCCCCAGGTGGAATCGAAGTTGTTTGCCGTTGCCGTTGAGCGTGAAAACGGACTCGTCGAGAAACAAGTGACAGCAGCCGGCGAACAACAGCAGCGCTACTGCCGAAAGTGCGAAGTTGCGTCGGAACAGGAGCAGATGGATCTGGGCCAGTAGCGGAAGCAGCAGATAGAAGAGCATCTCCTGGGGGATCGTCCAGAAGATCCCATCGGCCCGAATGAACAGGAAGTGCTTCCACAGATAAGCGAATCCGGCACCATCGGTCTCGAAGAACGAAAACAGGATCACGCCGTAGTAGATCGGGAGGATGCGGCGAATGCGTCTCGACGCGTAGTGGCGCAATCGCGCCGGCGTCGTGGCTTCGTCCTGGAAGGGGAGGGTCAACAGGAACGCGCTGAGGCCGAAGAACAAGAAAACGCCGACAGCGCCCTGGCCCTTCAAGTGGAATGCACCGCAGTGGCTCGCGATCACCAGCGCTACGGCCAGACCCCGAATCCCATCGAGTGCGTCGAGGTTGGGACCCACACTCGGGCGCTTGACGACGACGTCTCGCAATGCCGAGATCGGCAGCCTTGCCAGCACGCTTTCGAATCGGGATTTGATCGGTGAGCCAGCCATCGTGGTGGCCGAAGCTAGCAGGCTACTGCCGGACGGCCCGGTACGCGCAGATGCCTGCTGCTAGAAGCGAATCTCGAACGCAAGGCCTGCGGTTTCCTTGTGAATCATCGGGCCCTGCACGCTGAACACGATGTCCGTGTCGCGTTTCTTGATCGAGAAGCTCCGGCTGTATTCGAAGCCGTGCTTCTTCGCCAGGCGGATGTTCGCGCGGAACCAGTTCGGTTCGTCTTTGGGCAGGATGTCGAGGCGTGTGCCGGTTGCGCTCGTCAGTCGCGTTCTCGCTACTTCCACACCGACGTCTTCCGGATCGTCATCGGCGAAGGCGGAACCAGAAAGCCCGACCGTCAACCCGATCGTCAATGCGGTGATCGCGATGATCGCTCGCGGAGATCGTTTCTTGGATCGATGCAATGATCGATGTAGTGGGAGATGCAATTCGTAACGCATGGCACCACGCCTCCGCGGCCCTCCGGTGGAACCGGCCGGGCTGCTCTCCGCGTTGGAAGCATCTCCCCGCCAGCCCTTCGACATCTGTGGAACTGCAAGGCTCATGCCACAGATGTTCGGCGCAAGCGGTCGTGACGCTCTTGCCGCTTCCCGATCCAGTCTGACGTGTTTCGGTGACACCGATCTCCCGAATGGGAAATGGACTGCCCACGCGATGCGTCCCGTCACCTTCCGAGTTGCACGCTGGCAACGGCCAGCGGTATTCCGGTTGCCGATGGCCGGGCACAGTGACGCGAATCGTCGGCCGGCAATTACCGGATCGAGATCCGATTGCGCTCGCGTTGCGGCCGCGAGGAGTACCTACGGCGGCGGTGTCCGGCAAGTTCGCGACGCGTCGCCGTGAAGCCTTGCCCAACGCTCGCTCCGGCGGTTGAAACGTGTTCTAATAGCAGGGTGGAAGAACGATCTCGGCGTATCCTGGCGACGGCCGTCGAACTGGCGGAGAAAGGCGGTTTCGAAGCCGTTCGGCTTCGCGACGTTGCGTCTCACGCCGGTGTCGCTCTGGGCACCCTGTATCGACGGTTTCGAAGCAAAGAGGATCTGCTGCTCGCGGCGTTGGAAATGGAGATGGAAGAACT
>JAJDAM010000184.1 GCA_029261905.1 Deltaproteobacteria bacterium | reverse complement strand
TCGACCCGGACACCGCGCGGGCCTACCACGACGAAGACCTCGACGTGGACACGGATTTCTGTGCGATGTGCGGTCACGACTGGTGCTCGGTCCGCATCAGCAAGGAGATCGTCGAGTTCGTCAGCGGCAAGGACGAACAGTTCGCGTGGGATCAGCCGAAAGTCAGCGACGCGCTGACCGCCGAGCAGCGTGAGATCCTCGAGAAGCGAGGCGTGTTGGAGCCCGCCGAGATTCACCGGCTCGCGCAGAAGACCCGAAAGGGGATGGGGGCGGACCGTGGGTTCACTCCCTTCCAGTTTCTCGATCTGCAACAGGCTCGCCTCCTGTTCGCTGGTCAGGTCACTGTGGCACGCGGCCTTATCGCTTTCGGCACCCATGCCCTTGCGGGTCTTTTGTGCGAGGCGGTGAATCTCGGCAGGATCGAGCACGCCCCGCTTTTCGAGAATTTCGCGCTGGTCGATCGTCAGCGCAGCACTCACCTTGGGTTGGTCCCACGCGAACTCTTCGTCTTTTCCGCTGACGAATTCGACGATCTCCTTGCTGATCCGGACCGAGCACCAATCGTGCCCACACATGGCGCAGAAATCCGTATCGACGTCGAGATCCTCGTCGTGGTATGCCCGAGCGGTATCGGGATCGAAGCTCAGCTCGAAGTGCGTCTCCCAGGTCAGCGCGGCCCGTGCCGTCGTCAGCTCGTCGTCCCGGTCGCGTGTTCCGGGGATCCCGAGTGCCACGTCAGCCGCATGGGCGGCGATCTTGTAGGCGATGCAGCCCTGCTTTACGTCGTCCTGTTTCGGCAGACCGAGATGTTCTTTCGGGGTCACGTAGCAGAGCATCGAGGCGCCGTGGTAGGCCGCGGCGGTCGCCCCGATACAGCTCGTGATGTGGTCGTAGCCGGGAAAGATGTCGGTCACGAGCGGACCGAGCACATAGAACGGCGCGCCGTGGCAGACCTGTCGCTGCAGCTTCATGTTGAATTCGATCTGATCGAACGAGACGTGCCCCGGTCCCTCGACCATCACCTGGCAACCGTTGCGCCAAGCGCGCTCGGTCAGCGTCCCCAGAGCCTGCAGCTCGGCGAGCTGTGCGGCGTCCGTAGCGTCTGCGAGGCCTCCGGGGCGCAATCCATCACCGATCGAGAAGGTGACGTCGTATCGGCGCATGACCGCACAGATGTCGTCCCACATCTCGAACATCAGGTTCTCGCGCTCGTGATGGAGCATCCACTTCGCGAGTAGTGATCCTCCGCGGCTGACGATGCCGATCACGCGGTCCCTCACCAGCGGAAGATGCGCGCGCAACACGCCCGCATGGATCGTGAAATAGTCGACACCCTGTTGGGCCTGATGTTCGAGGGTCTCGAGCACGGCTGTTTCGTCGAGATCTTCGATCGAGCGGCCGATGATCATCGAGTAGATGGGCACCGTCCCGATCGGGGCACTCGAGTTCTGGATGATTGCGTTGCGCGTCGCGTCGAGATCGCCCCCGGTGGACAAATCCATCACCGTGTCGGCTTTCCAACGCAGCGCCCACTCGAGTTTCTCGACTTCCTCGTCGGTGCCGCTGCTGACCGGTGATGCACCCATGTTCGCGTTGACCTTGGTCAAGCTGGCTCGCCCGATTGCCATCGGGTCGAGTCCGAGTTTGAGGTGCTGTGTATTGGCGGGAATCACCATGCGCCCGGCGGACACTTCGTCTCTGACGATTTCCGCGGTCAGGTGGGGTTCACGTTCGGCGACGCGGCGCATCGGGTCGGTCACGACGCCGAGCCGTGCAAATTCGAGCTGTGTCACCGGTACGAAACCTTCGGGAGCGATCCAGCGACCGCCTTCCTGCTTCCAATCCGCGGGCATGAAGTCCCAGGCGGTCTTATCGGAAGGCTGCGGCATGCCCGGGGTATCGGGCGAGCTGAACGCGAGCGGGCCACCGACCGCGGCCGGATTGGCGAAGCTGCCTGGAGTTGTGCCTCCGGTCCGGGACGACGGGTTACCGCCGACCGGGGGAAGCTGCTGGGAAAGCCTGGTGGTGGATGAATCGTTGCCCGGGTTCGCCATCGAATGACACTCCTAAGTGTCCTCGGAACGGGCAGGGGCTCGCTCCTGGACGCGCTACACCGACGATTTCCCGTCGGGACGGTTTGAGAACCTACGCGGGCTGGGAGGCCAATACCGCAAGCCGTTCCCTACGCTCGTACAAACGAGTTCAGGTTCCAAGGGTCGAGTTCTCAGGCCCGGCACGCTATTTGCGCGTCCGACCACCCCCAGGCTCCGCAGTTTCGATCAAGTTACCACAGTCTGTCATCCCGATAGACACCCACCGCACCGACTACCCGCACATCGATCGAGTCGCGGACCGCTGCGAATGCTACGGTGCTCGCGATGAAAACCTGGCTCGCACTCGCGCTACTCTTGTTGTTGGCGGCTGGCACTGCCTGCGACCGCCGAACGGAGCCGTTCGATCCGGACGAAGTCCCCGTAGAACCCGATCTGTCAGCGATCTTTCCGGAGGGAGCCGAGCGGGCCGCCAAGCCCAGCGCCGGATTGCCGCCACCACCGGGCCAGAGCGTTGCCGCACCCGTACCGGCCGCAGCGGCGGCGGGTGTAGCGGTGGGTGCTGCTCAACCGATTCGGGGTTCGATTCGACTGACCTCGCAGCTGGCGGGGCGAGTGCCACCCGGTGCCGTGATGTTTCTGATCGCCCGCGGTCCCACGCCGGGCCCGCCGTTGGCGGTCCAGAAACTCGAGGCGCTGCGATTTCCGTTGGATTTCTCGATCGGACCGGAAGATCGCATGATGCGCGAGATTCCGTTTGCCGGCCCGATTACGCTCACGGCCCGGATCGACGCCGATGGCAACGCCACCACGCGCGAAGCCGGGGATCTGCATGGTGGGGCTCCGGGGAGTCATCAGCCGGGCGCGAGCGGCGTCGAGGTACTGATCGACGAAGTCTATTCGGCGGATACCACGAGCGGCCAAGTGGCGAGCCCGGCACCTGCCGCAACCGGCGGGGCGATCGCTGGAACCATCACGCTCGCTCCCGAAGTCGCCGGCAAGGTTCCCGACGGTGCTGTGTTGTTTCTGATTGCGAGGACCCGGCCAGCGGGCCCGCCTCTCGCGGTCCGACGGATCCCGGCACCTCGGTTCCCACTCGATTTCTCGATCGGTCCCGATGATCGAATGATCAAGGCCATGCCGTTTTCTGGCGCAATCCAGCTCACGGCGCGAATCGATGCGGACGCCAACGCGATGAGCCGAACCGCCGGCGATCTGTTCGGCGATTCCAAAGGCCCACACTCGCCCGGTGATGTCGGCGTCCAGTTGGCGATCGACCAAGTCTACACACAGAGCGAGTGATTCGCGACGCGCCCGACGCCGCGACTGTCCGAGGACAGCGACTCCAGCGCCAGGGGCTCGCGAAGCCGATTGCGCGGGTAGCAGGATTCGAGCAGTTGTTTCGCCGATTGCAGCCGGTCTCGACCGGGCCTCAGGTTCGTCCCGGAAGCCCGCCGCGGCTGGTCCATCGAACTCGTTTCGACACAGAAAAAGCTGCGGATGCAATGCGCTCGTCGCGGCGCATCGTCAAAGGTCGTTTTCAGGGCGGAGGTGTCGGCTACGTCCATGCGGACGACCTGGAGCTCTTCGCGAACGCTTTTCGTCGCCCCGTCGGCGCGATGAACGATGCCCAGGAGCAGGTCTATGAGGCCCTTTGCTCCGGAGGGCCACTGACACCTTCACTCATCAAAGAAGAGACCGGGCTACTCAAGAAACAGATCAACCCCGCACTGCAGCGCTTGCAGGAGGCGTTCGTCGTCTACGAAGACCAGGTGGACGACGACTGGGAGCGGGGTTGGTACGAATTTTCTTCCGAGTGGCCCGAGATCAATCTGAAGGATGACAAGCGCGAAAGCGCGGCGGCCGAAGTGATACTGCGCTTTCTCGAGGCGTTCGTGTTTGCAAGCGAGGAACAAATTCGAGACTGGACCCAATGGCCCAAGAAACGGATCGCAACACTGCTCGCCGACCTCGAGGAGGGCCGACGGGTCGCGCCGGCCGATATCGAAGGTCTCGGGGCAGGTTGGTTTCGTACAGGAGACACTCGCCTGCGTGAATCCGCTCCGTCGACGACGGTATTCCTGCTCAACCGGGGCGACTTCCTGTCGCGCGCGCACAAGAGCGAACTGGATCGAAGGTTTGGGCGGACCGACGTGCTGCAATATCTCTACTCGGCCGGTGAGTTCATCGGGGCCGTCCGCGGGCATTGGGGCTTCAAGCCCTTCGATATCGACGACGTCGAAATGGAACTCGCCGCCGGCGATGCCGATACCCTGCGCAGCGAAGTGATGGACCTCGTGCAGTCCGCGTATCCCAAACCCCGCCACAAGGTGCTGCACTATGCGGGGAAGCCCCTCTAGGGTTCTTCGGCGATTCCGAAGTAGTGATGCTCGATGCGGTCCGCTCCGACACGAACGATCCGAAATCCGGAAGGGTCGTCACCGAGAGGCGTACCTACGGGGCCGGTCGTGATCATTTCGAGTTCGCCGCTCCGCGCGGTTGCGTTGCGGTGGTAGTGCCCCGCGAGTACGGCTTCGACACCTGCCGCCTCGAACAGCGCCAGTGGCTCGGCGCGACGTGCCAGCGGAATGTTGAAGTAGTCGTCCGGTTCCTCTGGGTCG
>JAJDAM010000183.1 GCA_029261905.1 Deltaproteobacteria bacterium | reverse complement strand
GACAAAGCCGACCCATGCGAGGATCCACCACGGGATCGCCACGGCTGCGTAGATTCCCAGACCCAAGAAGAAGGGGCGAAATGACCGGCCCCAGAGGCCGAAGGGTTCCGACTCGGACCGACCAGGCGCCTCGGTGCGGATATTCAAGATGGGTTGAGGAGACGTCATCGTGTGTACATCTCGATTACTGGGCTTGCCGACGTATGCATTGCGAAACCATATAACATCTATATCGAATGAATCTTTATCGAAAGAGGCGCCAGACGCAAGGAGCGGACTCTGCCATGAGGGCACGGCGCGCGCCGAGCGAGTGACAAACCCGTCACCATGGAGCACGATCGGCAGTATACTCCCGCCGTGATATTCGAGTGGCTGACCCTCGTCGCGGCGACCTTCGGGGCGCTCTTACCCATCATGAACCCGTTCAGCACGGCTCCGGTCTTCGTGGCGGTGACGCAGGGCATGCGCCCCGAGCGGCGCCTGCAGCAGGCGCGGCTGGCATGCATCTACGCCTTCGCAGTGCTTTCCGTGGCGCTGCTCGCGGGCACCTTGATCCTGACCTTCTTCGGCATCTCGATCCACGCGTTGCGAATCGCAGGTGGGCTGATCGTCGCACGCCTCGGCTTCCACATGTTGGACCCGGAACCCGAGCCGAAACTGGCCGCGGACGCCGAAGCGGAAGCCATGAAGATGCACGATGTGGCCTTCACGCCCGTCGCCATGCCCATGCTGAGCGGGCCCGGTTCGATTGCGGTCACGATCGGCATGGCGACCACGGTCGAGCACCCAGCGCAGAACGTTGCGATCGTCGCGGGGATCGCGCTCACTGCGTTGGTGTCGTGGCTGGTGCTGCGCTCCTCGGTGCGGGTGGTTGGCTACCTCGGCGCGTCTGGAGTCAATGTACTGACGCGGATCATGGGCCTGTTACTCGTGGGAATCGGCATCCAGTTTGTATTCGTCGGAATCATGGAGCCGTTGCTCAGCCAGGACGTGATCGGTGAGATCGTCGACCGTGTCCAGAAGGCGACGAAGCCGTAGCCCCGCGTTTCGCGGGTGTCGTCCGGCACGGTGCGTCGTTTCGAGCGGGATGAAGTACCTCTCCCAATCGATCTCTTACCCGCTTCTGATCAAGTCAGACTCAAGAGTTCGGACAGAGGCCTCCGGCGCCTGGCGACGAGATCAGCGAGCGTGTATCCGTCGAGCGTCGCCATGAACGCTTCGAGCGCCTCCTCGAGCACTCCGCGCAGGGCACACGCCGACTCGATTCGGCAGGTGTTCGTTTTCGTATCGAAGCACTCGACCAGGTCCATGTTGGCCTCGGTGCGACGAACGACGTCACCCACTCTGATCGCATCGAGATCCTGCGCCAGCCGCAAGCCACCCCCACGTCCGCGTACGGTCTCCAGATAGCCGGCTCGCCCCAGCTCGTGAACCACCTTCATCAAATGCGCCCTCGAAATGCCATATGCCTTCGAGATCTCGTCGATCGTCGCGAGCTGATTGCGTCGAAGGCCCAGGTACATCAGGACTCGAAGGCTGTAGTCGCTGTAACGTGTTAGGCGCATTGGGTACTAAAAGGTATATCGGATATAGATCTTAACGCAACCGAAATCACCGAACGTCCAGCTTCTGGCCCGCCCCACTGGAGGAACGATGTCGAAGGTTTCCAAGCGCTCGCTCGACTACAATCGCGCCCAACCCAGTGGAGCGACTCGCGATGGAACAGCTTGCGGACAATCTGTGGACGAAGGCTCGGCCACTCAAGTTTCTCGGCGTCGAAACCGGGACGCGCATGACCCTCGTCCGGCTCGCGAGCGGCGATCTCTTCGTGCACTCACCGGGCCCGCTCGACGCGGAAACTCGGACGTTCGTTGACGGGTTGGGACCGGTGGCGGGCGTCGTGGCGCCGAGCCTCTTTCACCACCTGTGGGCGGGGGCGTGGAAAGAGGCGTACCCCGACGCCTTGCTGTTCGCCTGTCCGGGACTCGAGCGCAAGCGTCCCGACCTGCCCTGGGATGGAGTCCTCGGAGACGATCCGCAACCTCCGTGGCAGGGAGAACTCGATCAGGTCTTCTTCGGAGCCCGATCGATGGAAAACGAGGTGGTGTTCTTCCACCGGGAATCGCGATCCCTCATCTGCTGCGACATCATCTTCAACCTTTCCAAGCACCCTTCATGGTTCACGCGTGTCGTCGCCGCACTCCTCGCCAACCGGCGTCCGGGAGCCACATGGCTCGAACACCTCATGATCCGCGACCGCGAATCCGCCCGGGCGCAGATCGATCGCATGCTTGCATGGGACATCGATCGCATTGTGCTGTCCCACGGCGAGATGATCGCGAGCGACGGCCGCGAAGTACTCCGACGTGCCTACGCCTGGCTGTGACACTGATGTGTTTCAGAACATCCTGGACCGGGCCTGCACACTCATCGCCACAAATTGACCTATCGCAACGGCGTGGCCACGGGAAACCTCCCTGGCAGACTCATCCGTGGCCCGCAAGCCGCGCCTCGCGCAGTAGGCGAAGCCGCGGCCGCTGGATGAAGCGCGGTGTCGGCAGTCCTCGGCGTGGGGAAGCGCCACTCAGGGTGTTCGGCGCGCGCCGAAAACGCAGCAACCGATCGACCTCAGTCGTCGGGTTCCGCGTCGGACGCTGTTTCACCCCGCACGTCACGCAACGGTCCGAGCCATTGCAGAGACGAATGGATCTCGAATTCGCAGGTGGCGGGCTCTTGATCGAGTCGATCGTCCGTCTTGGAGACCAACCAAATCAAGCTGTCGGCTTCGGGAAATTTCGTCGAGTCGAGCTGTTCCTCGAAGAGTCGACGCAGAGTTGATTGCTCGCCCATTGCGTCGGCGAGCAAGCGAAGCAGGAGAGAGGCCTTCGGTCTCTCTTGGAGCCAAACCGCTGATTGTTTTGATGCGGCGGTCACGCGAACGAGTACGCGCGCGGCGTCGGGAATGCCAAATTCCCTGGGAAAGGCGCGTTGCAGAAAATCTACGGTTTCGAACACTCCCGCTTGTCGGTCGAGATCGGCGAAGTGATCCCACGGCTTTTCGTCCTTGAGATCTTCGATCAAGTTCTGTCGCACTCCAGCAGACAGCGCGTCGCCAAAAACCAACACGAGCACTTGATCGGCCGCAAAGCGAACGCCCTTGTCCTGTGCGGCCATGGTCGCCATGTCCGCAAGGTCTGCGTCGGCGACATCCTCGATGTCGTCGAAGTCGAGTCGCTCGAGCAGTTCGCGGTAGCGCTCGCGGCCCCAGGTACCTGGGAGTGTGTGGATCTCGCTGAACTCGAGCACTTCGACGGCGAACCCGGGCTTCTTCGACAATGGAGCGTCCTCCTGGACGTGGAACAGTTACCTTTTGTCCTCAAAATTGATCCGCGTCCCCCGATCCTAGCGTCTGATGAACGACGGGCTTCGGCTGAGCGGCAGCCGGGAACATCCGGTAGCCGCCAGCATCATCAGCAGTGCAAGAATCGAAGGTCCTGACAGCGAGGGCAGACTGGCGGAGGCGGGCGATGCGTCGAGTCGTACGTCGTCGAAGTCGACCTCGATGTCAGAGTTCGGATACGTCGGATCGACGACATTCAAGTTGACGAGACGAATGCTGAGCGTTTCGTCGAGCTGCGGATGCGAATTGCCCGTCACGAGTTGGACGGT
>JAJDAM010000182.1 GCA_029261905.1 Deltaproteobacteria bacterium | reverse complement strand
CCCGGCACCCAACACCCAACCCAGTGCAGAAGAGCGCAGTTCGGCGAGGCGCCGATCGACGAGCCAAACTCCAGCCAGGAAGACCGGAATCGCCGCGAGATTCGGCTTCAGGACGATCAGGCTTCCGAGCAGGGCTCCCGCTGCGATCCGGCTGGTCTGTCCTGATCCGAAGTGGTGTAATGCGATGGCCCCGGCGAGCAGCGCGAGTTGCAGCCGATTGGTATTGCCGGTTTCGATATCCGCGTGCAGCGGGCCGAAAATCAGCATCAGCACCGTCAGCGCCAGGGCTGTGGCAGTGGGCGCGTAGCCGACTCGGCGACACAGGAACCAACCTGCGAGCAATAGAGCAGCGGTCGAGAGGAACTGGAAACGGAGCAGGTCCGCGTCGTAGTTCCCGGTACTGAGTGCCGCGAACGCCCAGTAGTAGATCGGAGTCGAGATGGGTTCTACGCCGTTCGCGTAGAGCTGGCGGTTGCGCGCCGCGGCACCGCGACCCCGCAAAGAGCCCTCGGGGCCCGCAACCCGTTTCAGGATCTGTTCGGAGACAGATCGGGATGTCGCGCTCGAATAGAGCCCATCGGGCTCGGACGCCTGTCCCACCGACCAGAATTGATAGAAATCGTGTCCGACGCTCGATAGCGTCACCCGCGTCAGGCTGACGATCGCAAACGCGGCCAGCACCGCGAGCCAGACAGTGACTGCGACCCGGCCGTTCCGCTGCGATTCCGTATTCAACGGGCTCTTTCCTTTCGAACGACGGCTTTCGAACGACTGCTCTCGGACTACTGCTTTCGAGCTACAGATAGCAGCTTGCGCCGCGCGGCGGGCCGACGCTGGCAGGCGGCGGAGTGGAGTCCTACGCTGCGCCGGCGTGTCTTTGATGTCTGGCGTCCGGAGTGCATTGGAGCGGGATCATCCGGTTTGGGTCTGCCTGCTTCCGGCGCTCGCGCTGCTGCCATGGCTCGACAAAGCCTTTCACATCGACGACACGCAGTTCCTGATCTACGCCCGCTTGATTTCAGAGCATCCCTTCGATCCGTTCGTCCAGGTCTTCGAGTGGGATTCGATGCGGGTCGCGATCATCGACTTTCCGCATCCGCTGTTGTGGCAGTACTTGCTGGCCGCGGTTCGCGGCGTTTTTGGCGAGTCCGAGGTGGCGCTGCACACGTTGACGTTTGGGTTCGGTCTGCTGGCGTTGGCTGGACTTCGGGGGCTCGCAGTGCGGCTG
Source organism: Deltaproteobacteria bacterium (assembly GCA_029261905.1). Classification (GTDB taxonomy): domain Bacteria; phylum Myxococcota_A; class UBA9160; order UBA9160; family SMWR01; genus JAJDAM01. The sequence continues at coordinate 7,330 of JAJDAM010000182.1, read as the reverse complement.
CGGGTCCCCCCGCTCGCGGCCTGCGGGTTGCTGGCCGGAAGCTGCGGATTTCTCGTGATGGGCTCCACGATCATGCCCGACATGGCCGCGATGGCGTTGAGCATTGCGGCCCTCGATCGATTGGTGGCAGCGGTCGAGGAGCAAGACCGACGCAGTGCCTGGCTTTCGGGCCTGCTCGGCGGGTGCGCATTCCTGACCCGATTCACGACGTTGTTCGCGGTGGCGTCACTGCTGCTGTATCCGCTTCTGAGACGCGATTGGCGCCCTCGTTCGTATCTGCCTTTTTCGATTGCGCTGATGTTGGTGGCGATCTCAGAGATCGCGAGTTTTGCGATCGCGGGCCGCCCGCACTTCATCAGTTCGCTGTTTCGGTGGACCAACGATCCGAGTTGGCTCCGCGACCTGTATTTCGCGTTCAATGAACTCACCTTCCTCGGGGCACAGTTTCCGGTGACGGGGCTGGTCTTGTTCGGGGTCTGCGCACGGGGAGTGAGATCCGTCGCCGTCGTATGCGTTTCCGGAGTGGCGGTCGCTTTCGCGGCGCTGTTCGAACTCGGCGGTGGGCAAGACCTCGCGATCGCCGCGCTGCTGTTTGCGTGGCCCGGGCTGGCGTTGGTAGGCGACGCGGCACTCCGGCTGGCATCGGGGATCTCGATCCGATTCGAGGCGCCCGACGCGGCGACGGCGCTGCGATGGACGTTCTCGCTGATCCTGATTGCGACCACATTCGCGACGCTTCGCTACGAGCATGTGGCGGTGAAGTATCTGCTCCTCCCGTTGCCCGTGGCGATCCTGCTGCTGCTCGATGGCCTGAAAGGAACGAGGGGACATTGGGGTGCGGCCGGTGCCGTCGTATTGTGGCTGTCCTGTGGAATCGGGGCTGCGACGGGGGTCGGCGTCGCGCTGAGCGACTACCGATGGGCGAATACGAATCGCGAGTTCATCGACGGCGAGTTCCGCGATCGCACGCCCGCCCGCGGCAAGACCTACTACAACGCGCAATGGGGGTTGCGGTACTACGCCGAGCGAGCCGGATTGCATCCCTATCGTGGCGAAGAGCTGACGTTCGATGACGAGCTGCTGGTCAGCACCGTCGTTCCCCAGGATTTCGAAACCGACCGGCTGCCGCAGGGGATCATCCGCAGCTGGGATCTCAGCTACCCGGGTCCGTTTGCGATCTTGTCATTCGAACATCGGGCGGGCTTCTACAGCAACCGCTGGGGCCTGTACGCTTTTGCGCCGAGTGGTCGGGTCACGGACAAGGTCTACCTGCTGCGCGAGCGGCGAACCGGCCCAACCCCGATGCCCGACGAGCGATCGCTGCCATCGCGCTAGGCTGTGCGGGTCGAACCACAATCGCCGGAAGACAACCCGATGGACAGACGGAACATCGAGCGCTGCAGCCCGCAGCAACTGCGAGACCGAAGGGCGCAGGGTGAAGAAGTCGTCGTGATCGACGTTCGCACCGGCTACGCGCGCGCATTCGATCCGCACGAAATCCCCGGCACAGAGTGGATGCCGCTATCGGAGGTCGCTTCCCAGTCGCATCTACTTTCTCGAAGCGTGTCGATCGTCACCTACTGCACCTGACCCGACGACATGAGCAGCGCCCGTGCGGCGGTGTGGTTGAAGGAAGAGGGATTCGGCTCGGTGCAGGTATTGAAAGACGGTTTCGCTGCCTGGCAAGACGCCGGCTACCCCACGGTTGCGATCGATCCGGAGGTGCTGCCTCGATTCGATCCGGACGGCCTCGCGGGAAGTTCGGGCGTCCGCAGCGTGACCGACGGATCTCCGGTCCAACACATCCATTCCTTCCTGCCCGGGTTGGTCGAAAACTACGTCAACAAGCACGATCTACCCATTCGGCGAGATCTGACCGTGCTGTTCGTCGACATCGCCGATTCGACCCGGACGATCGTCGAACGAACGCCGACCGAGGCATTGGCGTTCGTTCAGGGATTCATGGGGATCGTGACCGAGGCCGCGCTCAACTTCTGCGGCGACGTCAAGGATTACGAAGGCGACGGGGCGCTGCTGTATTTCGAATCCGTGACGGAAGCCACGCAGGCCGCACTGGCGATCCGAGAGGCGCTCGCGGAGGGGAAGTCCGAAGCCGACGGTCGTGTTCGCGCACGGCTCAGCCTGGACACCGGTTCGATCGTCATCGGCATCATCGGCACGGCGCTGCGCCGGTCGGTCGCGTTGATCGGTGAGAGCATCAACCTCGCTGCTCGGCTGCTGAAGCAGATCCCTCCAGACGGCATCATCGCGACCGAAGCGGTCGTCCACCAGCTCCGCGACGAGGCACCCGAACTCGCGCGCAAATTCACGATTCTGGACGAGAAGCTCACGTTGAAAGGGTTTCGGGAAAAGACCGTCACCGCATACCAGATCACTTGATGGCCACACCGCGAGCACTGCCTCGGCGTCAGCGACGCTGTCCGCAACGACTTCAGTCGTCGGCGATCAGTCCCGAGAGGTTCGCGATCGTCTCGCGCGCTTGGGACATCACCTGCTCGATGATCTCGGCACACGACGCGATTTCGAGAATTCCGCCGGCCCCCTGACCGCAGGGCATGCAGGTCCGCTCGACGTCCGGCTCCCCACCGATTGCGAAATCCAACACGCCTTCGCGGGCGGAGTTCGCCATCTGCTCGGGAAACGGACGAATGTCTTGCGGTCGGCGCTCCCAATCGTCGACGTAGGGATTTCGAATCACGCGCATCGTCTTGCCCGAATAGCAGCGGGTGACCAGCGTCTCGGCCGCACTGATTTCGGTGATCTTCTTCTTGTAGATCTCGGCGGCGTGCGCTTCGTGGGACGCGATGAAGCGGGTTCCCATCCAGACGCCCTGCGCACCGAACGACAACGCGGCGGCGAGTCCTCGGCCGTCGACCAGTGCGCCCGCAGCCAGCACGGGGATATCCACCGCATCGACGATCTGGGGAATCAGCGCGATGCCGGCGATCTGTCCGGTGTGTCCGCCGGCTTCGGTCCCCTGGGCGACGACCACATCGCATCCGGCAGCCTCGGCCGCAACCGCGTGACTGACCTTGCCGCACATGCTCATGACCTTCAGTCCGGCATCGTGGCAACGCTCGATGACCGGGCGAGGGACGCCGAGGCCCGCGATGAATGCGCTGGCTCCTTCGTCAATGATGACATCGATGGCCGCGAGCACCGTTTCCGGTAGTGCGGCCAGCAGGTCTACACCGAACGGTTTTTCGGTGCGTCGCCGAACCTCCCGCATGTGATCGCGAATACCCTCCGGCGACACGCCCGCCATACCGAGCGTGCCGAATCCACCGGCTTCGCTGACGGCGGCGCACACTTCTGGGTAGGCAACCCCACCCATTCCGGCCAGAAACACGGGAACTTCGATGTCCATCAGGTCGCAGATGGGGGTACGCAAACTCATGGGGGCCTCCGAGGGGGAATTGGAACCTGGAAGAATAGGAGCCTGACCCAAGACTGTCGCGTCGGCCGAACGCCGCTGCATCACTGCTGCCTGCGTTGCTCTCAATCACCCTAGCGCTGCTAGGGCTCAATCGAGCGCCTTGCCAGCAGCGCGCATCGACGCCCGGACCTTCCCGCGACAATCTTGGGTCAGGCTCCTAGCGCTGAACGCACCGACGTCTCGGCTCGTCGTCAGGCGATCATTCGATCCATCAGCAGCGTGGCGATCCCCAGGAACGAGAAGAATGCGAACGTGTCGGTGAACGTCGTCACGATGACACCCGATCCGAGGGCTGGGTCGAGCTTCAGTGCCTTGAGGCCGAGCGGTACGGCGGCACCGAGCAGGCCAGCGACCGAGAGCGTCAACACCATCGCAAAGAACAGCGAGACGCCGAGGATCGGATTGCCCTGCCAGAAGTACGAAATGCCGGCTCCGATGCCACCGACGATGATTCCGATCGTCAGGCCGACCGACAATTCCTTCATTGCCGCGCGAAATCCGCTCGAGAACTCGATTTCTCCGAGTGCGATCGCGCGGGTGATCACGGTCAGCGCTTGGGTGCCGCCGTTCCCGCCCATCCCGGCGACGACCGGCATGAAGATCGCCAGGGCGACCACCTGCTGGAGTGTGCGCTCGAACAGTCCGACCACCCACGCGGCCGCGAATGCCGTACCCAGATTCAGCAGCATCCAGGGCAGACGCTTCATGACGGATTCGCGCGCCGTGACGAAGACGCGGTCGGCCTCGGTGAGGCCTGCCAGGTGGTAGATGTCCTCGGTCGCCTCTTCGGTGATGACGTCGATGACGTCATCGACCGTAATCAACCCGAGCATCCGACCGTCTACGTCGGTCACCGGAATCGCCAGCAAGTCGAAGCGACGCACGACGCGTGCCACTTCTTCCTGGTCGTCTTCGGCGCCGACGCTGACCGGGTCGGGGATCATCATGTCCGCGACGCAGCGCTCGGGCGGCGCCGACAACAGCCGGCGAATCGGGACCACACCGGCGAGTGCGCGTTGGTCGTCGACCACGTAGAGATAGAGCACCTCGTCGGAGTCGTCGGCTTTGGAACGCAACGCGTCGATCGCTTCTTGCGCGGTCATCTTCAGGTCGAGTGCGACGAAGTTCGTCGTCATCACCCGGCCGGCGCTGTCCTCCGGGTAGAGTTCCGCCTTGTCGAGCTCGGCACGCCGGTGTTCAGGCAGCTTCGATACGACGAACTCCCGGCGCTCTTCGGGGATCCATTCGACCAGCTCGAGCAGGTCGTCGATTTCGAGACGCCCGATGACGTCCGCCAATCGCTGATCTGCGAGCGCATCGAACACTTGCGGGAGCATCTCGTGCGGCAGTTCGCGAAGGGCCCGGGCCGCTCGCCGCTGTCGAAACAGCAGTTCGATGACGGTTCGCAGTTCGTCCGATGCAAGTTCGGGCAGCAATACCGCGACATCGGCGGGGGCCATCCGCGCGAGCAGACGCTCGGCACGCATATGGACGCCGCTCGCAAGCAGCCGTCTCAGTATTCGCGTGGTGACTTGCGGTGTAGCCATGCCAAAGACCCCGGACCTCGCCGGGCTATGGATGGCCTAGGCGATAGCGGTCGGTCGTATGCCGCGCGAGCGGCAGAGCCAATCGAAACAGTGCGGTTCTGGCCGCGGTTCGCTGTCGAGTTCTTGTTCGGGCATTTCGCCTGTTGGAGCAATTTCGTGAATTCTTACCGTAGATTCGGCTCTCCCGCTATTGAGCTTGATCGAGCGACAGCCCGGCGCGGTACACGCGTCGTCCCGTTCCGGTGTCGGCGGGCGGGGCTGCCGATCGAGGCATGAATCGGCCCGAGTCGTGGGGCGAAATTCCGCAGCGTCGATTTCTCCAACCACAGCGTAAACGTGAAGCTGCGTTGAAACGATTCGATTGCTCGGGCTTGCGGCCATGAGTGGCTCGTCGGCGTTCATCCCGCGCTGCCGCAGCACCCCATCGCGGCGATTCTCCGACGGGGCGAGACACTGCCGACGGCAGCAATGGAGGTCCGCAAGGTAAAGAAATCCTCTGTCGGTCCCGATGGCATCACTATATCGAGAGGGATTCCCCAATCTCTCGTTCGAGGGGATGGTGGTGACGAGATCTGGGGATAGTTTTGCTCTGTCTGGGGATAGCTTTGCTCTGGTTGGCACCGAACGATTGCTGACCACTATGAGCGCTTGGTCGTTGTTGTTCTTGGCGGCCTCGGTGTTGTCGATGGTTTCGCCGGCTTTGGCTGAGCCGCGCCTCGAGCGCTTTCGGCCGGCCGAGCCGCCGCGCGTCAGCGAGCGGGTGATCGAGCAGGGCGAATGGGCATCCGAGTTGGTGTTCGCGCTCGGGCTGTCGGAAGCACTTCCGGAAGACCACGATGAGACGGATCTGTTCGGACTGTTGTGTGCGGAGCAGAGCGAAAACACGCTCGGTCCCGGCGGCAGGATGATTCCAAGCGATGCACCGTATCGCGTTTCGATGCAGCCACCCCACAGCCGCGGTCCCAACGAGCCGGTCCGAATGATCGTCTCGTTGCCTGCGACTGCGCTGTATGCGCTGACGGTCAACGGTGTAGGTGCGCAGCGCTGGTCGGTCGATCGGCGACCCATCGGGCACCTGAACGCATCGAAGCTCGGCGTCGCGCAAGCACCGCGAGTGATCCCGCTGCGTGCCGGCCCGCACGAATTGTCGGTTTTCATGGCGCCCGACGCGCGTATCGACCGCGTGGAACTCGCCGCGTATCGACCGCTGTGTATCGCGCCGGCCGAAGGTTGGAGCCCGCGTCGCCCGCTGACGTTCGCTGCCGGAGCGCGGACGCTCGTCAGCGCGCTCGGGCTGGAACGCAGGCTTCCGGTAGACGGCAGTCCGATTCTCGTCGAGGGGGAGGGCTTCGTCTCGGCGTCGGCCTGGGGCGGACGGACCAACCGGACACTCTCGGTGCCTGCGTCCGGAGGTGCTTGGGCGATCGCGGTCGATAGCCCCGCCGAGTTCGCCTATCGCGCGGAGTTGCCCGAGCCCGGTGTCTACTCGTTGCTTGCGCGAATCCACGGATCGGGTTCGGAGATCTGGTCGATCGACGGTCACTACCGTGTGACGGTTCACCCGGACGCTGAGGCGGGGTCGCTGCAATGGGCCCACGTGATGACCCGTCACCTCGACCAGGGCGAGCACACCGTGCACGCGCTGATACCGCGAGGTTCCGGCATCGATACCTTGCGTTGGGTCAAGCGACGAGATTCGGATTCCGACTACATCGCCGTGTTGCGCGACGCGGGTTTCCGCGAGATCGGAGTTCCCAGTCAGCCCGTCACGCAGACGGCCGCGTATGCGAGCCTGTCGAATCCGCTGTTCACCGAAATTTCAGGTCGGCTGCTGGGGCGCCTGGCGGGCAATGAACCACCGCCGCCGGGTTGGGTGCGAGTCCTCGAATCGGCTGGCGAAGCCGTGTTTCCCGCGTCCATGCTGGAGCCGTAGCGTGATGCGTGCTTGTGGCTGGGGGGCTGCGATCGCTGCACTGCTCTGGGTGTGGCCCGGTGCAGTGCAGGCGGAAGACGACCCGCAACGTTTCACCTGGCATCCCTCCGTTGCGCTCACGACGGTTGCCGATGACGACCCCCATCTGGGTAGCGACAAGGGCGCAGCCGTAGGGCTCTGGCTGGCTCCGAATCTCGAGCTGGGTTACCGGGCGGAGGCATACGAAATCAAGGCGGATCTGGGTGCGGATCTTCGCCGCTATTTCGGCGAGGATTCGCTTTCGGAAGAGTTCGCACGACTCAGCTTGTCGGGCGAGGCGGGCATCTACCCCGGCCTGACCGTTCGGGTCGCCGATGCATTCATCCCTCGCCCTGAGAGGATTGCCGCACCGGC
>JAJDAM010000181.1 GCA_029261905.1 Deltaproteobacteria bacterium | reverse complement strand
GCGGACCGACGAAGCGCGCTGCGCTGGGCACGGTTGCGGGCGCCCGCTCGGGCGACAAGGGAGGCAACGCGAACCTCGGTGTGTTTACGCGAAACGACGAGGCCTGGGCCTGGATGGAGGAGTTTCTCACGACCGAGAAGCTGCGCGAGCTGCTCCCCGAGGCCGCGAATCTCGAGATCGATCGCCACCCGCTGCCGGCGCTGCGTTCGATCAATTTCGTGTTGCACGGGCTATTGGAGGAGGGTGTCGCTGCTTCGACACGCCAGGATGGTCAAGCCAAGAGCCTTGGCGAGTGGCTGCGAGCGCGAGTGGTCGAAATGCCGGAGGCGCTGCTGTCTTGAGTTCGGCTGCTTCGAAATCCAGCGGCAATGAGCGCGCTGCCCGTCTCCGATTTCCCGGAGTGCGCGCACCGAAGCCGCTGCTGCCGCCGCAAGACGAGCGACAGCTCAGCGCGCGGCAACTCGAGCTGCTCGACGTGCTGGAGGAAAAACTGCTGCAAGAAGGACTTGCGGATCTGACGATGGCCGAGATCGCGGCGCTCGTGGGATGCTCGATGCGAACCTTCTACGGAATCGCACCCAGCAAAGACGAGCTGCTGCTCACCGTCGTCGACCGTCGCCTGCACCGGATCGGGCGCGCTGCAATCGAAGCGCTCGATGAGTCGATGCCTCCGCTCGATGCGCTGCGCGCGTATCTGCAGATCGCGAACCAGGCCGTCCAACCCGAAGCGGCCGTAATGTCGAAAGACCTGGCAAAGGTCGCGGGAGCCAGCCGTTTGTTCGACTCCCACGAATCCTACTTGATGGCCGTGACACAGAACCTGCTCGACCGCGCTGTGGCCGAGGGCCAGATCGCGCCGGTCGACACCGCCGCGGTCGCGCACGTGCTCGCCGGCCTGGGGCGCGAATTCGCGAGGCCCGGCGTAGCGGATGTCACCGAAGCTTCACCCAAGCAGACCGCCGATGCGGTTTCGGAGCTGATCTTGCTGGGGTTGCTGGCGGACCGGTAGCCGTCCTGGACAGGGTGCGCTGCTGGAGTTCGGCGCCCCGGCTCAGGAGGCATTCGCACCGAACTGCTGTTCGGTGATGAGTCGCACCGAAACGCCTCCATGCGAGGTATGTGAGCCGAAACGTACCCAATCGGCTCGTCGGGCTTGGAACCCCGGCCTGCCCGGTTCATACTGGATCGAGACCATGAGACTCCACGAGCATCTCACCAGGGAAATTCTCAACGGACCTACCGGTCCGAAGATCGGGGCGTACTTCGATCTCGACCAGACCCTGTTGGCTGGATTCTCGGCGACCGCCTTCTTTCAGCAGAGAATCTTCTCCGGAAAGATGGCTCCCCGCGACATCGGGGACGCGCTGCTCGGCACGCTCTCGTTCGCGGTGGGTCGAACCGGTTTCTCCGGGATGATGTCGGCCACCACGCAGGCCTATCGAGGACTTGCCGAATCCGTTCTCGAAGAAGTGGGCGAAGAGGTATTCGAAAAACACCTGGCCACGCAGATCTATCCCGAGTCGCGAGCACTGGTCAACGCCCATCAGGATATGGGGCACACGGTTGCCATCATCTCCTCGGCCACTCGTTATCAAGCCGATCCGCTGGCGCGCGACATGGGAATCGAACATGTTTTGTGCACGCAGCTCGAGGTCAGCAACGGCGTCTTCACCGGAAACGTCGTGCACCCCACCTGCTACGGCGAAGGAAAAGCCGAGGCGGGGCGATCGCTCGCTTCGACGCATGGCCTGGACCTCGATGAGACCTACTTCTACACCGACAGCCACGAGGACCTGCCGCTACTCGACCTTGTCGGCCGTCCGCGGCCGCTCAATCCCAACCGGCAGCTCGCGCAGATCGCGAAGGAACGCCGATGGCCCGTGCGGCGCTTTACGAGTCGGGGGCGACCGAGTGCGGGAGACATCGTTCGCACCGGCCTCACGTACGCGAGCCTGATTCCGTCGGTGTGGGCCGGCGCAGCTGCAGGGATCACGAACGGATCGATGCGAGAAGCGATCAACGTCGCGGGCTCCGTCTGGGGCGAACTCGCGACCTCGTTGGCCGGGATTGATCTGCGCGTCGTCGATGAAGAGCATCTCTGGTCGCATCGGCCAGCCGTCTTCATCTTCAATCACCAGAGCGCGCTCGATGCGGTGCTGATGATCAAGATGCTGCGTCGCGACTTGACGGGTGTGGGCAAGAAAGAGATTCGGCGCAATCCGATCTTCGGGCCGCTGTTCGGCGCGGCGGGTGTGGTCTTCATCGACCGCACCGATCGCTCCAAGGCAATCGAAGCTCTGGCGCCCGCGGTCAGCGCGCTGCGCGAGGGGCGGTCGTTGGTGATTGCTCCGGAGGGCACACGTTCGACGACGCCGCGTCTGGGGCGATTCAAGAAGGGTGCCTTTCACATGGCGATGCAAGCGGGTGTACCCATCGTGCCCGTGGTGTTCCGCAACGTACTCGACGCGATGCCCAAGGATGCGCTGGTGGTCCGACCGGCCACGATCGAGGTGTTGGTTCTGCCGCCGGTCGATACTTCCGATTGGACGCCGGAGAGCCTGGACGACGAGATCGAAGCGATCCGCGATCGCTATGTCGAGATTCTCGAGCACCACTGACGCATGCGTCCAGGCCTTTGATGAGTCCCTCGAACCTGAAGATCCTCGCCTACCTGACGACGCCCATCGGGGAGCTGTGCCTGCGCCGCCGCGAGTTGCTCGCGAGCCCGGGCACGCTGGTCACCGAGATCACGCTCGATCAGGAGCTGCTGATGAGCAGTTACAACACCGTATCCGAGCGGGCGCTCGCCGACGAGGCGCTCGCGCGTCACACCGGCCGCGACCTCTCGGTGCTGGTGGGCGGACTCGGCCTCGGGTACACGGCAAACGCGGCGCTGCAGTCTTCGCGCGTGGGTCGGGTCGAGGTGGTCGAGCTCTTGCCGGAAGTCATCGGTTTCTTGCGCGATGGTCTGGTACCGCTTTCACAGGAACTGCTCGACGAACCCCGATTCCACGTACGCGAGGGAGACGTCTTCGCGATGCTCCGCGCGCCAGCCGTCGAACACTGGGACATCGTGCTGATCGATG
>JAJDAM010000180.1 GCA_029261905.1 Deltaproteobacteria bacterium | reverse complement strand
CTTCAAATCGATTCGGACTCGTCGCATCCCCCGTCCCGCCCCATAAGTGTGGAACGGTGGCTGGATCTGAGCGGCCCCCTTGCGGGTGGTCGGCGCCACCTTGACCACGACGGCGCCGTAGTCGGCCAGCATCCGCGACGCACGCGACGCCGGACCGACGCTCGACAAGTCGAGCACCGTCACGCCGTCGAGAAGACCGCTGGTCGCCGAACCCTTGGCTGAGACATCGGCTGACACGCGTTCGTCGCTACCCATCGAGACTAGAAATTCTTGGGGAGGCCGAGCTTGCGCCGGGAGATGATGTTCTTCTGGATCTCCGAAGAGCCGCCACCAATCGTGTCGATGACCGTGTATCGATAAGTCGACTCCGCTCGGCCGGCCATCGGTGCACCTTCGGTATCGAGGCGTAGTTGCGCGCCCGGTCCACCCATATCCATCGATGCGTTGGCGAGACGCTTCGAGAACTCCGTCGCAAACAACTTGTACATCGACGCCTCGCTGGTCGGCGCCGCACCGCCTTTCACCGATTTTGCGACGAACTGCAGACCCAACACGCGAGCCACTTCCGCTTGGGTATGGAGTTGTGCGATCTGCTGTCGCACCACCGGATCGTTTCGCATCGGCTCGCCGTCGCGCTCTTCGCTCTTGACGAAGTCGGTCAACACATCGAGGCGCTGGCCGATCGGCGAGTAGGTGAACATCGTGAAACGCTCGAGATCGAGTGCCTCGGAGATGTATTGAAAACCGTGGTTGAGTTCACCGACCACGTAGTCGTCGCCGACGAACACGTCGTCGAAATAGACCGAGTTGGTGATCTCGTCGCCGATCGTCGGGATCGGCTGGATCTCGAGACCGGGGTGATCCATCGGCACCAGAAACAGCGTGATGCCCTGATGCTTCTTGGCCTCGGGGTCGGTGCGGGCTCCGACCCAGGACCACTCGGCGAAGTGCGCCGAGGTCGTCCAGGTCTTTTCGCCGTTGAGCACCCAACCACCGCGCTCCTCGTCGCGCGTGGCTTTGAGTTGCATCGCGGCCGCGTCCGAACCCGCCTTCGGTTCGCTGTAGCCAACCGCAAACTCCACGTCGTTTTCGAGAATCTGCGGCAGGAACTCGCGCTTGAGCTTCTCAGTGCCGTGTCGAATCAGCGTCTTACCGATGATGCCGACCCCTTTGCCGATCTGCGGCGCGCCGCGACGAGCGAGACACTCGTTCAGCAGGAACTCGTAGACGCCTTCGCCTTCGCTACCACCGTATTCCTTCGGCCAGGTCATACCGAGCCAGCCGCGATGCCCCATCTCTTTCATGAACGCGCGACGCGGCGGGGTGTCGACGATCTGCGCCATGTTTTCGCGCCGGACATCCATGATTTCGGGTCGATCGTGTTCGTCCAGGAATTTCTCGACTTCGTCGACGAATGAGTGCTGTTCTGGCGAGAACTCGAAGTTCATCGGAGTGGCCTCCTATCATCCCGTGAAGGGTCGTAGCGGGGTCTCGGGTGCGGACGCACCGGAACCCGTAATCTATACGATACGTAGCGTATAGTAAAGGCAGACTGGGACGGCTGGCACGAGCGGCCCAATCCGACTGGATCCGAACGTGAATCACTGAGCCGACCCGATCGGCCGGCGACGAACCTCTCCAACGTCCCGAACAGACCCCGTTGAGCGGCTAGAAGTCGCCCAGCTTTCGGGTGAAGGTCTGCTCGTACGGATCCCGGACGAATTGGTCCCACGCCTCGTCCCAGCGGCCGAACGGGAACGTGAACGGTGCCACCACCCCGAAGGCCCCAATGCCGACCGCCATCTGCGCACCGGTGAGTGTCCGCAGCACGAGCAAGTCGAACAGCATCGCCCCGATGTGCGCGTCGGGTTGGCTGCAGAGAGCCACGCAGTGGGGCTCGTCAGCGACGGTCGCCGAGCTGGAATCCGCCGCCGAATCCTGAGCGGTCACTGGCGCCGCGAATGCACAAAGCACCAACACCGCGACCAACAACACGCTCGAGCATCGCCTTTGCAGTTCGCCTGAGAACGATCGCATTGAGAACCCCCGGTGCTTGAAAGCCCGCCACTCTGATTTACTGATTTACCGTCACGAATCAACCGTCACTCGATTCACGGTCACTCTATCACGCGGAAGGCCGGCGAACAGGCCGACTGCCGCGTCAGCTCGCGGCGCGCTGTTCGCGTTCGATGTGGCTCAGCCAACTGTCGGCGACCTCGCGCGTCGAATTGTGATTCCGGGCGCGGATGAAGGATGACTTCGCCTGTGCGACCCGAGAGTCGTTGTAGTAGGCGATTCCGAGCAACAAGTCGGCGTTGCCCGGTTCCTTCAAACTGCCCTTTTCGATGGCCTTCGTCAGCAACACAGCCGCCTCGTCCCAGGTTTCGCTCTGCATGTAGACCTGCCCCAGCCGCACATAGAGGTTCCCGTCCTCTGCGAGCGCCGCAGCGGTCCGCAGCGGCTTGATCGATCGCTCGTACTCCCGGGCGGCGATCCAGCTGTTTGCGAGTAGTTCGTACGCCTCGGATTCCCGCTCGATCGCACCCGATTCGAGTCCGTCCTCCAGGACGTTTGCGGCCGGATACGGCAATTCGGCAAAGAGGTAGGACCGAGCCAGTCGGCGCAGTTCCTTGTCCTCGGTCAGCAGCCCCTGTGCGTAGGCGACCTGTTGAACCGCGAGTGATCGGGGATAGTTCTCGTTGGCACCGTAGATCAGCGAGAGTTGGATCCAGTACTGTTTTTTCGGAAAATGCAGCACGAGTTCCTCGAGCACCGGAGCCGCATTGGCGTGGTCCTGGTTGCGCGAGTAGAGAGCGGCGAGTAGACGCAGCCA